>JAQXOR010000141.1 GCA_029099805.1 Lachnospiraceae bacterium | reverse complement strand
ACCTCGCTAAGTACTGACGTTGCCTTATGGTTCTCTTTAGAATACTCCTTCGCAACAACTTATCCCGCATAAGTAAGGCTGAACTGTTATAGAATGCTCAGCTGTGCAATAGAAAAGAATTGTTTTTTTGTAATGAATTTGTTACATTAATGATGTATAGGCTATTACCAAAAATGAAAGGGATGAGGTGCAAATGAAAAAACGTGGGTTAAAAATGATTGTTGCAATCTTAGTATTGCAAATGGCTGTAATGGCGGTTGTATATTTGTTTGTGAATTCCTCTATCACGTCGAATATTAAAAACAGTACAATCAAAAGCATGGAAACGATAGCACAGGAACGTTCCAAAATTATTGAAAATTATATTTTGGAGACGGAAAGCTATCTGACAGCATTTAGTCGTGGCGGAGAGGTGGAAGAGTTATTAAAGCATCCGGAAGACAAAGCTGCAACGGAAATGGCGCAGAAATATACAGAAACTTTCAGCAAGGACAGAGAAAATGTAGAAGGTATTTACATCAGTGAGTGGGACTCTCATGTACTTACTCATACCAACGCAGGTGTAGTGGGAATTTACACCAGAAAAGGCGAGTCATTGCAGTCACTACAGCAGTCAATGAAGGCTGCTGACGGAGTATATAATACGGGAATTCTTATTTCGCCTGCGAGCGGTGCACAGGTTATTTCGATATATCGTGCCTGCTTTGATGAAACAAATAATCCGATTGGCTTTGTGGGCGGTGGAATTTTTACCCAGGGTCTGGTGGATACGCTTAACAAGCTGCCGGCAGAAGGAATGGAACAGCTGCGGTATTGCATGGTAAATGTGGAAACAGGGGAGTATCTGTTTCATGATGAGAAAGAACGAATCAATACGGTAGCGGAGGAGAAGTTCGTACAGGACATTATCAAGGCAATAAATAACGATGCCAATCATCAATTTGGTTCTTTGGTATATGAGGATGAAACGAACAAAGAGGAATACATCGCATCGTATAACTATATGAAGGACAGAGGCTGGGCATTTATTATAACAGACCCGTCCGCTGAAGTATTCGGTGCACTGAAGGCGGTAAAAGTCCAGCTTGCATTTATCTGTGTTGCCGGAGTATTGATTTTAACCGTAATTACCGGTCTGATTATTAATTATCTTTTGAAATCAATCCGGAAGATGGTAGAGGCACTTGGCTTATGTTGTAATACAATTAATGAAAAAACCAACGAATTATATGGTCATTCGGATCATCTGGTAGAGAGTGTGACGGAAAACACGGCAACGGTGGAGGAATTATCCGCAAGTCTTGAAAGTACAGATAATTTCATGGAAAATGTAAGAGACAATGTGGAACATATCGACCATTGCATGGCATTGCTTCTCGAGACTATGAAGAAGAGTGTGGCATCCAGTGAAAATCTGATTGAAAGCTCCGATAAGATGACGGAACAGTCGAAGGAAGCGTATGCGAGCAGTTCTTCCACCTTTGAAGAAACCAAGACTGTCGTAGCGGAAACCATGAAACGCATGGAAGCGATTGTAGAAATTAACAAGATGGCAGACGGCATTATGAATATTGCAAAGCAGACGAATCTGCTTTCATTGAATGCTTTGCTGGAGGCGGCAAGAGCAGGTGAAGCAGGAAAAGGCTTTAATATCGTTGCAAAGGAAATTGGTGAGCTTGCAGGGACAGTTTCAGAGATGGCAGCAGAGATTTCGGGAATGTGCGATAATATTGATGTGAGCGTGGAAGAAACGAGAAAATGTTTTGATTCGATTATGCAGTTCTTAGAGCAGACCGTAATGAAACAGTTTGGTTCCTTTACCGAACAATCGCGTGAATACGGGGAAGCAGTTACGGCAATTCAGCAGAATATCATGAATCTGGACAAGGAAACAGAAAATCTCAGAACGTCTCTTTTGGGAATATCCGAGAATATTCACGCAGTAAAGGGTATTACTCATGAAAACGGACTGGCTATCGGAATGCTGACGGAAAAGAACATCAACACTTCAATGATTGCAGAACGCATTCAGGCACAATCGGATGATAATAAGGAGCTGGTGGTGCAGTTAGAGCGTATCATAAAGGATTTTGGCTGATAACAGAGATTTGGGGGCTGTCGCGCTAAATGGCGCGACAGCCCCCTGTTTGGTTCCTTATTTGTATAGAGTTACATACTTGGGATTGGCAACAAGCTGTGCTTTTATTTCCTGCGGCAGAGCATCGACGATACTTTTAAAGTATTCCGGTCTGCACACGACGACGGGAATGTTGTTGCCCTTTACTTCAGTCAACAGAGGGGAATCATAATGCTCGCTTTCGAGACTGCCGTCTGCTGCGTCTGTCAGGCATTTTAAATGCTCTGTGTAATGAGCATATGCTGAATCAAAAAAGTCAAGAACCCGGTCATGGTCTTTTATCCTTAGTGCAATATTCGCACAGGATAAATCAAGCATGCAAAGGTCACTATGGAATTTTCCGTAGTTATTCTCGCCGAATACTTTTTCGTACAAATCTCGTACGCCCAGCAGAATTTCAATTCCTTCCTTTGAGGCGTTCAGCTTTTCATTATGTGCAATCGCTGATGAAAGAATAAACTCAAGTTCATGAAGTAATGAAAGTACTGCTTCGCCTCTGTACTTTGCGCCCTTTTCATTGTCAAGCACGGATGCTAACAGAATTTCCCTGCACACTTCCAGTTTCGGTTGTTCTTTTGCTTTCTTTTCAGCTTTGTCATAGTCTCCCATTGAAGTATAGGTAAACAGGAGAGGGAAAATTACGTTGTTATTGTCCTTTAACAGACATTCAAAAAGAGTAGCCGCTTCTTCCAAATACATATTTGGCTTGCAGGATTCTTTTTTACCTTTTGCCTGTAACGCCATGGCAAGTAATCTCATAAGCTCCGGTTCTCCCGGAAATTCTTCGAGACCTTTCTTGAGATAATTAATAATTTCAGATGTATCAGTTGAATTGGAATCGTTTTCAATAAAGAAACGGTTTGCTTTTTGGACGTATTCTCTTATTTTTTCTTCTCTGTCATTGTTATACCCAAACAAAGAATCAATGGACACATGAAAATAATTTGCAATAGGAGGAATCATGTTCATATCAGGATAACAGCCTCCTGCTTCCCATCGCGAAACTGCCTGTGCTGTGACACCCAAAGCCTTTGCCAAATCTTCCTGCTTTCTTCCGTCTCTTTTTCTTAATTCTTTTATTTTTTCTCCAAGATTAACTTGCATATTTTTGCCTCCACGTTATGATTCACCGGTGTGATAGAAGCATAACAGAATGCCCGGGACAATTCAATTATCAATTAGTTGTTTACAAATCAACAGATTGTTGGGTGGAATGGGACGCAAGAAGACAAGGGAATCTTCTGCGGGGTTCTTTCCTCTTTTCTTTTTGCTAAAAATATGGTACACTATAAAATGTGTTAGTTTGTTTACCATATCGTTTTCTTAGGGAAACGCTGATTAAAGCATTTCCATTGAGTACATAACAACGGCACAAGGACAGATGTGAGGAGATTTGATATGAATATCTATGAACAGTTGAAAAATGAATTGGGGATTCGCTTAGAGCAGGTAGAGGCTACCGTAAAGCTGATTGATGAAGGAAATACGATTCCGTTTATTGCTCGTTACCGTAAGGAAGTGACCGGTTCGTTAAATGACGAGGTGCTTCGTAATCTGCATGAGCGTCTGGTATATCTCAGAAATTTAGAGGAGAAGAAGGAGCAGGTACTCGGAAGCATCGAGGAGCAGGGAAAGCTGACGGACGAACTGAAGGCGCAGATTCTTGCGGCTGCTACTTTGGTGGAGGTAGAGGATTTATACCGCCCATACCGTCCGAAGAGAAGAACCCGTGCGACGATTGCAAAGGAAAAGGGTCTTGAGCCGCTTGCGGAGCTTATCTTTACCGAAAGTCTTACTAAGCCGGCAGAGGAAGCGGGTGCGGAGTATGTAAAAGAAGCGGAGGATGCCGCACTTTCCGTGAAATCTGCGGCGGAAGCGGTAGAGGGTGCGCTTGATATTATTGCGGAGCAGATTTCAGATGATGCGGAGTACCGCCGTTACATCCGTGAGATTACGATGGAGGAAGGTAAGATTGTTTCCGTGGCAAAGGAAGCAAAGACAGAGTCCGTATATGAGATGTATTATGACTTTGAGGAACTGCTTTCAAAGCTCCCGGGGCATCGTATCTTAGCCTTAAACCGCGGGGAGGACGAGAAGATTCTGACGGTAAAGGTCAGTGCACCGGAGGAGCGTATTCTGCAATTCCTGCGGACAAAAATTATTGTAAAGAAAAATGAGTTTACGAATGCATTACTTGAGACGGTGGCGGAGGACGCATACAATCGTCTGATTGCTCCGGCGATTGAACGTGAAATCAGAAATGAGCTGACGGAGAAGGCAGAGGACGGAGCAATTAAGGTATTCGGTAAGAATCTTGTGCAGCTTCTGATGCAGCCTCCGATTGCCGGACAGACTGTGCTCGGCTGGGATCCGGCATTCCGCACCGGCTGTAAGCTGGCGGTGGTGGACCCGACCGGTAAGGTGCTTGACACCGTGGTGATTTATCCGACCGCACCGCAGAATAAGGTGGAAGAGTCTAAGAAGATTTTAAAGAGATTAATCGAAAAGTACAATATTACCCTCATTTCTGTCGGAAACGGCACGGCCTCCAGAGAGTCGGAGCTTGTAATTGTAGAGCTTTTGAAGGAATTAAACAAGCCGGTACAGTATGTGATTGTAAACGAGGCAGGTGCTTCCGTTTACTCCGCAAGTAAGCTGGCCACCGAGGAGTTCCCGAATTTTGACGTGGGACAGCGTAGTGCCGCGTCGATTGCGCGCCGTTTACAGGACCCGCTTGCGGAGCTTGTTAAGATTGACCCGAAGTCCATCGGTGTCGGTCAGTATCAGCATGATATGAACCAGAAGAAGCTTTCCGAAACGCTATCCGGCGTGGTAGAGGATTGCGTAAATAAGGTCGGCGTTGATTTAAATACCGCTTCGGCATCGCTCCTTGAGTATGTGTCCGGTATTTCCAAGCCGATTGCAAAAAATATTGTGGCGTACCGTGAGGAAAACGGCAGGTTCAAGACCCGTAAGGAGCTTCTTAAGGTCGCAAAGCTCGGTCCGAAGGCATATGAGCAATGTGCGGGCTTCCTTCGTATCAACGACGGTACGAACCCTCTGGATGCTACCAGTGTGCATCCGGAGTCCTATGAGGCAGCGGAAAAGCTTTTGGATAAGCTTGGTTATACTGTAGCCGATATTAAGAAGGTGCAGGCAGAGCAGAAAGAATTACAGGCGCGTGCCGAGAAGGCGGCAAAGAAGGACGATACCCCGAAGCGTAACCGCGAAAAGGACAACCGCCTCCGCGTAAAGGGTGGTAACACCGCCATGGCGCAGGCACTGATGGCAGCCATGAACGGCATGCATATTACGGCACCGGAGGAAAATGCAGGGAAGGATACGGATAAGAATACCGGGAACGATAAGGCAGGTGCAGCAGGTACAGGCTTGTCCGGTCTCAGCCGCCAGATTAAGAATAAGGCAGCTCTGGCGGAGGAGCTCGGTATCGGTGAGATTACCTTGACGGATATTATTAAGGAGCTGGAAAAGCCGGGACGTGACCCGCGTGAGGAAATGCCGAAGCCGATTCTTCGTACCGATGTACTGGAGATGAAGGATTTGACCGAAGGGATGATTTTAAAGGGTACGGTACGTAATGTCATTGACTTTGGTGCCTTTGTGGATATCGGAGTGCATCAGGACGGTTTGGTACACATTTCCCAGATGTCGAAGGAGCGTTTTATCAAGCATCCGCTTGATGCGGTCAGTGTCGGTGATATTGTGGATGTAAAGGTACTGAGTGTAGATGTGCCGAAGAAGAGAATTCAGCTGACGATGATACTGTAAAATCGAAAGGAGTAAGATTCGATGAAGGAAGTTAAGTTTTCGGTGCAGATAAAGGTACAAGATATGTTTTCGTTTTTGCTGCATCATTCCTACCGCGGGCTTCCGCTTATTATTGATGCGGTTATTACCGTGGGGGCGCTTGTGATGTTAATCATGGGCTGGGGAAAGGGAGATATCGGAAAGACGGTCGCACTTATATTTCTGGCACTGTTATTTACGGTCATCCACCCGTTACAGCTTTATAACCGCGCCAGAAAACAGGTGAAGAAAAATGAAGTATTTGCAAAGCCGCTTGATTATGTAGTGACGGATGAGGGCATTACCATGAGCCAGGGGGAGGAATCCCAGTCCTTTACCTGGGAGGATGTATTTCAGGTAAAGGAGTATAAGTCCCAGATTCTGGTTTACACCGGAAGGGTATATGCCTGTATCTGGCCGAAAAGAGAGCTTGCAGCCTGTGAAGGTGAGGTAAAGGAGCTGTTTCGGAAGCATTTGTCTGCAAAGGTTGCCGGAAAAAGTATGAAGTAGCGAAGGAGCATTTATGAGAATAGAGAGTTTTTCTGCGGAAGAAACATACGAATTCGGAAAGAAGCTGGGGGAGGCGGCAAAACCGGGGACGGTATTTTGCCTGTCCGGTGATCTTGGTGTCGGGAAAACCGTATTTACGAAAGGCTTTGCGGCAGGACTAGGCGTAACCGATACCGTCAACAGCCCGACCTTTACCATTGTGCAGGAATATAAGGGGCGGCTTCCGTTCTACCATTTTGATGTGTACCGCATTGAGGAGCCGGAGGAGATGGAGGAAATCGGGTACGAGGATTACTTCTACGGTGACGGTGTCTGCATGATTGAGTGGGCAGAGCTGATAAAGGAGCTGCTTCCGGAGGAAGCGGTGAAGGTCTGCATCCGTAAGGACTTACAAAAAGGAACGGACTATCGACTGATTACCGTTGGAGAATGAAATGGGGGATTTACATGAAAATTTTGGCAATAGACAGCTCCGGACTGATTGCTTCTGCGGCACTTGCCACGGAGGATGCGGTTTTGGCGGAGTATACGACAAATTATAAAAAAACACATTCCCAGACATTACTTCCGATGATTGATGAAATTGTGAAGATGACGGAAACAAACCTTTCCGAGCTGGATGCGATTGCGGTGACGGCAGGACCGGGCTCTTTTACCGGCCTTCGCATCGGCTCCGCTACAGCAAAGGGACTGGGACAGGCTCTTGAAAAGCCTTTGATTGCGGTGCCGACGACAGAGGTGCTTGCCTGGAATTTTTGCGGAAGCGAGGCGGTTCTCTGTCCTCTTATGGATGCCAGACGTTCGCAGGTATACACGGGACTGTATCGTTGGAATAAAGAAACCGGGAGCATGGATTGCCTGACGGAGCAAAAAGCGGTTGCAGTGGAAGAAATCATTGCCGAAGTCAATCATCTGGGACTGCCGGTAATTTTTCTCGGTGACGGTGCGGATGCCTATCATGCGGTATTGGAAGAAAAGACGGAGGTAGACTATTCCTTTGCACCGGTTCATATGAGTAAGCAGCGGGCGGCGTCTTTGGCGGCTTGTGCATTTATTTACGCGAAAGCCGGAAAACTTCAAACTGCAGCAGAATTCGTACCGACCTATCTCAGAAAGTCCCAGGCGGAACGGGAGCGCGAAGAAAAGGAACGTGCGGAACAGAGTACGGGAAAGTAATGAACTGCCCGGCGGGAAATGAGTTTTGACAGGAAAAAAACAGAGTAAAACAGTCAGTGAAACGGGAAAGAAGATGCAGACAATTGAAATAGAGAAAACAGTCTGTGAGAGAGGTAGTATCTTTGGAAACAACTTGGATAATCAGACAAATGGCAGAAGAAGATGTGGCAGCCGTGGCGGCGCTGGAAGCGGAAAGCTTTTCCAGACCGTGGAGTCACGATGCCTTTTACAAAACATTGTCGGATGACAATTATATTGTTCTGGTTCTGAAAGAAGCAGAAACGCTTTTGGGGTACTGTGTGCTCTTATGTACCGGCGAGGAAGCCGATATTACCAATGTCTGTACGTGCCCTGCGGCACGTGGGAAGGGAGTTGCGACAGCACTCCTTTCTGCGCTTTTTGCAGCCGGACAGGCACGCGGAGTAACCGACTTTTTCCTGGAGGTCCGCGAAGGAAATGCACCGGCACGAAGGCTTTATGAGAAACTGGGGTTTGAGGTTATTGGATTGCGAAAGAACTATTATGAGGAACCAAAGGAAAACGCAGTGTTGATGAAATATGAGGCAGAGGGTAAATAGGAAATGTAAAGGAGGACGTTTACTATGGTTGGTGCAATTATTATAGGACTTATTGGAATTGTTTTCGTTGTCCTTGGCTATTTGCTGTGGAAAAAGGAGAGAATATCATTACTGCATAGCTATCATTATGATAAAGTGTCGGAGGAAGATAAAAAAGCATTCTGTGCTTTATCAGGGATAGGTGTTATCACTGTCGGAATTGGTCTTTTAATCACTGGCATTGCCATAGGTATTACAGATTCTGCATGGAGCTTTATCGCCTTTGCAATCGGTTTCTTTGTGGGAATTTCATTGCTGATTTACGCAGGAATGAGATATAATCGCTAGTATATCGATTTACAAATAGGAGCTTCATTTATCAAAATATTGTTTGCGAGGTAGTTCGAAATGAAACCATTAAAAGAAGCTATTAGGGATGAATTAGCAAATAGATTCGGACTTGAGGGTACGGCGCTTGTTTTCCTTGCCGGAGGTCGGGAAGACAGCGACGGGGTTGTTTTTACCGCAAATAAAGACGGTAGGAAGCTGGTGTTCAAAATATCGCAGGCTTCGGATGAAGAACATGTGAAAAATGTTCTGGAATTTGCACATTATTTGGGAAGTTGCGGAATTCGTATCAGTAGTCCGATTAAGAACGAAAGCGGAAATATCTATGAGACTGCAAAGGACGGGGATACCTTATATATCGCGACTCTGATGGAATACATAGAGGGTGCAAATCCCGATGTAAGTGAACTTCAGAATAACCCGAAGCTCGTTTATGAATGGGGAAAGCTTACCGGTAAGATGCATAAGGCTGCAAAGGCTTATCCTGTCTGGAAAAACGTATGTGAAAGTGATGAGCGGTTTGGATTTGAGGCGGAAATAGATTCCTTTATTAAAATGGCCCCAAATGACTTTATTAAAAGTAAGTGGCTGGAAATGAAAGAAAAATTGAAAGCATATCCGATTAATCGGGATACCTATGGATTTATTCATAACGATAATCATCAAATGAATATCATTGCAACTAAAAAGGATATTGCCGTGATTGATTTTGACTGTGCGGAATGTCACTTTTTTGCAACTGATATTCTATTACCTGTACAGGGACTTTTATTTGATGTGACGGGTGGTATGATGTCTCCGATTACGAAGCCGGATGTTCTGAAAGAGTTTTACAGGCACTTTTTAGAAGGCTACCGGACAGAAAATGATTTGGACGATTTCTGGCTTGGGCAGCTCGGAGTGTTTCTCGAATACCGCAGGTTACTTCTGTATACGGTGCTACAGGGGTGGCTGACAAATGATAAGGGTGCGGAGGAAGCGTTTCTCAATATGATTGAAAAGCCATGCGTGTTAAGTGTTGAAATGGAATAGCTAAGTGGGGTGACAATTTGAGAAAATATCCAAAAGCCAAAGCATACTTCCACCTTCCCGGTTTGTTTGAGTTTTATGAACTTTACCGTGTATTCCTGCCGCTATTTCGTGAGCATAGGGAGTACTTTTACGATTGGTGTGAGATAGGCTCTGTTTATGGCGCACCGGCAGATTGTATTTGGGGAGGAGGCAGGACCTCCTTCGGAGACCATAATCCGCAGGAGGTCCTGGAGTTGATGAGAGGATACGGGCTTTCGGCAAGACTTACATTCAGCAATTCATTACTGACGGAAGAACACCTTTCGGACAAAAAATGCAATGCACTTTGCACTATGTTTGAGGAAAGCGGCGAAGTTCAAAACGGAATTATCGTCTACTCGGATTTGCTGCTTGACTATTTGAAAATGAATTATCCGGGCTTCTATTTTGTTTCCTCGACTACTAAGGTGCTGACGGAGTTTTCGCAGTTTTTGGACGAAGTACGGAGGGACGAGTTTCGTTATGTGGTGCCGGATTTTCGCTTGAACAAGGTTTTTGATAAATTGGACTCCTTGTCCGAAGCACAGAAAGACAAGGTGGAATTTCTATGTAATGAATGCTGCTATTTTGGTTGCAGGGACAGAAAAAGCTGTTATGAAGCGGTCAGCCGCAAAAATCTTGGAATAAGCTGTTCCGAGCACAGGTGCGTTGCTCCCGATGTCGATCATGGCTATCGTTTTTCTAAAGCAATGACAAATCCGGGCTTTATTAGCAGAGAGGACATTGAGAAGAGCTACCTGCCAATGGGATTTTCCAATTTTAAGATGGAAGGTCGTGGACTTGGCAGTGCTTTGATTTTGGAGTTTCTGCTCTACTATATGACGAAGCCTGAGTATCACCTGCATGTCAGAGAGAGTATTTATCTGGATAATATGTTGGATTTGTTTTGAGGAAGCTTTGGAGGAGATTAGCAGAAAATTTTCCAAACTAAGGGGGACAGCATACATGAGAATAAGACCTTATATTGAATGCAAGGATTACGATGAAATAAAGAACTGGATTTCAGATGAAAGAATGCATGCCATGTGGTGTGCTAATCTTATTCAGTACCCGATAGCAAAAGAGAATTTTGATAAAATTATGCGTGAAGCAGCTGAACGATTTGGCGACAGCCCTTATGTAGCAACAACAGAAGACGGAATGCTAATAGGGTTCTTTTGTTATTCGGCAAATTTGGAAACAAATGAGGGTATGTTTAAGTTTGTAATGATAAATCCCGCATACAGAGGAAAAGGCTTCGGTAAGAATATGCTTCAGTTGGCAATCAAATATGCATTTGAAATAACGAATGTGGATGCAGTGCATCTAAATGTATTTCCTGAGAATGTACAGGCCAAGAAGTGTTATGAAGCTGTAGGTTTCACTGAGAGAAAAACAGATAAGGATGCATTTACCTATAAAAATGAATCATGGGGCAGATGTAACATGATTATAAAGAGATAGTAGCTAATTTCTGCGTTTATATAGTAAGGAGATTGACGGGATGAGCAGAAGAGTACAATTAAGAGAAATGACAGAAAAGGAGTTTGCATCGTATGTCGTCTATAGTAATGAGCAGCATGCAGCTGATTTGCAAAAAGAGAAGGGAATAAGCAAAGAAGAGGCATTTATGGAAACGGAAGAGGGACTAAAAAGAATGCTTCCGAACGGAAAGGAAACGCCCGATAATTATTTAATGGTAATTGAGAGGCAGGAGGATTCCGTTGTTGTCGGTTATATGTGGTATATGTATGACCATAGAAGAGAGGATGCATATCTGTTTTTATGTGATTTTTTCATCTTTGAAGAAGAACGCCGAAAGGGCTATGGTGAAGAGGCATTGTGTGAAATGGATAAGGCTGCCGGACAGCTTTCTTGTAAGAAATGTGTTTTGTTTGTGGAAGATGAGAATATGAGTGCAAGGAAGCTATATGAAAAATGTGGTTACATATACAGAAATGAGCGCGAGAACGGCAGATATATGGACAAGAATGTGTAGAATTCTATCTGCACAAAGGAATTTATTATTATTTTAAAGTGTTCAGAGGACGAAAACATAAAGCGGGCAATCAAGGATGGCAGGGACGAAAAGCGAGTGAAAAGAGGAAATTATGGTAAAAAATGATAATGCACATTCTGTCAGGCTGGTTGAGAGCCTAAGAAAAAATGTAGGATATCGTGAGGCAGATGAATTTGAAGAGGAATATCCATTGTCAAAAAGTGCCGGTATTGAAAAGAAATATGAATGGGCGAAGGATGCGTGTAATTATCTTGAAGAGCATTTTGATACCGAAACAATAATTAAGCTTAGAAAAGAATGCAGATGTAATGACGGCAAATCAATAGCGAATAAGATTTTAAAGTATTTGAATAAGGCAAATAGCATTGAACAGTTTGTAAATACTTTTAATGAGAATGAAACCTTTGCTTTTTTTGAATACATATCCGATAATAAAATATTGTTTTGTTATCCTGAGTGCTATTGCGCCTGTGTAAAGAGAGTGCCGAAAGAAATATCAAAAACCTGGTGTTATTGTACATTGGGAAATGCAGAAGGTATCTTTCAGGAAGTATTTAAGAAGGATATAAAGGTTACTCTAATGAAAAGCATAAAGACGGGCGGGGATAAATGCGTGATTGCGGTGGAATGGTAACCGGTAGTACCCTAAAGCAGAAAATAATTTCCACTACCCTTTTTGCTAAAAAAGAGGTATAATTAGCCTGAGGGAGCGAAAGGAGTGGAACGGATGAAGCAGAAGGTAATCTGTAATTGCTGCGGACGGGCATTGCAGACTTCGGACAGCGGGAAAACCGTAACGGAGGATGCGGTGTATATCCGCAAGGAATGGGGCTATTTTTCTGAAAAGGATTTACAGATTCATCATATCGTACTGTGCGAGGCATGCTATGACGAATGGATAAAGCAGTTTAAGGTACCTGTGAAGATGGAAACAAAGCAGGAGGTAGTATGTTAGAGGTTTGTTTGTTAGGGACCGGCGGAATGATGCCGCTCCCGAATCGATGGCTGACTGCGCTGATGACCCGGTTAAACGGCAGCAGTCTGCTGATTGATTGTGGAGAAGGGACTCAGGTGGCAATTCGTGAAAAAGGCTGGAGCTTTCATGATATTGATGTAATTTGCTTTACGCATTATCACGGAGACCATATCAGCGGTCTGCCGGGGTTGCTTTTGTCAATGGGAAATGCGGAGCGCAAGGAGCCGGTGACACTGATAGGACCGAAGGGGTTAGAACGGGTAGTCGGAGCGTTGCGGATCATTGCTCCGGAGCTTCCGTTTCAGGTAGAGTTTCATGAAATTACCGAGGCGGAGGAAACGATTTTCTGTCACGGTTATGAGATAGAAGCATATAAGGTGAATCATAATGTACTCTGTTACGGATATTCCGTGGTGGTGCGACGCGGTGGACGATTCTTTCCGGAACTGGCGGAGAAGAATCAGGTCCCGCAGCGGTATTGGAGCAGGTTGCAAAAGGGTGAGACGATTACGGAAGGTGATATGTGCTTTACGCCGGATATGGTGCTTGGTCCGCCAAGGAAAGGAATCAGACTTTCCTACTGTACGGATACCAGACCGACAAAGAGTATTGTCTCCCATGCCACAGATGCGGATTTATTCATCTGTGAGGGCATGTATGGAGAGGACGATAAGCAGAATAAGGCACTGGAGCATAAGCACATGACGTTTTTTGAGGCGGCAAAGCTGGCAAAAGAGGCGAATGCAAAGGAACTATGGCTGACCCATTACAGTCCTTCCCTGATTCGCCCGGAGGAGTATATTCCGAAGACAAGGAAAATTTTTCCGGCAGCCTATGCGGGAAAAGACGGGAAAACAGTGATATTAGAGTTTGATAAAACAGAGTAGGTTATCTGTGGTGCAAAGGAGGGATACGTATGAAAAAGAGAATCGGAACTATCAGTGCAGTTCTGGTACTGGCATGTGCCATTGTTGCATTGTACCTGTACATCGACCGTTCCGGAAAAGAGGCGAAGGAACCGGTAAATACGGTGGCGGAACAGCTTCTTGGCAAAAATCTGGAAACGAATTATCCGCCGACTCCTTATGCATTAACGGAATTTTATTGTGGGATTGTGGAATGTATTTACAGTACGCAGACGACGGAGGAACAGCTTGAAAAACTGGTGGAATTGGAGCTTTCCTTATTTGATGAGGAGTTTGCCGCACTAAATCCGTACGAACAGCTGCTTGCGGAAACAAAGAAAGATTTAGCGGAAGCAAAGGAAAAGGGACTTGTCTTTACCGGATATGTTTTGGACAAGGCAAGTAATGTATCAAAGTGGAAAAAGGACGGAAAAGAGTACGCATCCCTGCAATTTCAGCTGATGAGCCGCTCCGGTGAGGGAAGCGGCGGAAGCTATCGTAATCTGATTATGCGTAAGGATGCTGAAGGAAATTATAAGATTCTGGGATGGGAGACGGCAGAAAAGTCAGAGTAATAAGTTTGGAGGCAGCAAAGGTGCGAATTTTAGCGATTGAATCTTCCTGTGATGAAACTGCGGCAGCAGTCGTGGAGAACGGAAGAAATGTACTGTCAAATGTAATATCATCACAAATTGATATTCATACCCTGTATGGAGGTGTGGTGCCGGAAATAGCATCAAGAAAGCATACGGAACGTATCAATCATGTGGTAGAGCAGGCATTAACCGAAGCCGGTATGAAGCTTTCGGAAGTTGATGCCATAGCAGTTACTTATGGACCGGGACTGGTAGGAGCTCTTCTTGTCGGTGTGGCTCATGCCAAGGCGCTTGCCTATGCGGCAGGAAAGCCGCTTATTGGTGTTCACCATATCGAAGGACATATTTCTGCGAATTACATAGAGAATAAAGAATTAGAACCGCCTTTTTTATGCCTTGTGGTATCCGGCGGTCATACCCATTTAGTGCGGGTGGCGGACTACGGCGTATATGAGATTCTCGGCAGAACCCATGACGATGCGGCGGGAGAGGCCTTTGATAAGGTGGCACGTGCCATCGGGCTCGGATATCCGGGAGGACCGAAGATAGATAAGCTTTCAAAGGAAGGGAATCCGAAGGCAATCGCATTTCCAAAGGGGCAAATAGCGGATTCGCCGTATGATTTCAGCTTCAGCGGTGTAAAGTCAGCGGTACTGAATTACTTAAATCAGTCCGCAATGCAGGGAATAGAGGTGAGCCCGGCGGATGTGGCGGCTTCGTTCCAGCAGTCGGTGGTAGAGGTGCTGGTGGAAAAGACGATGGCGGCAGTGAAAAATACCGGAATGAAAAAGCTGGCGCTTGCAGGCGGAGTGGCATCCAATTCCGCAATTCGTGCGGGAATGGAAGAGGCATGTAAAAAAGCCGGAATAGAGCTGTATCGTCCGTCTCCGATTCTTTGTACCGATAATGCGGCAATGATTGGTGCGGCGGCGTATTATGAGTTTCAAAAGGGGGTACGGCACGGCCTGGATTTAAATGCGGTGCCGAATTTGCAGCTCGGTGAGCGTTAAGGAGGATTATGGTTACAGCGGGGATTGTATTGGCAGGCGGAAAGGGGACCAGAATGCAGAGTGACATTCCGAAGCAGTATATGGAGTTGGACGGAAAACCACTTTTGTTCTATTCCCTGCATGCATTTGAGGAAAGCTCAGTGGACAGCGTGGTGCTGGTTACGGCAGAAGGCGGGGAAGAGTATTGCAGAAAGGAATTGGTGGAGCGCTACGGCTTTCAGAAGGTAACTGCGATTATTACAGGAGGAGCAGAACGCTATCTGTCGGTATGGAACGGTCTGCAGGACTTGGAAAATCAGTCAGTTGAGAAAAGACCGGACTATGTATTGATTCATGACGGAGCGAGACCGTTAGTAACTCCGGAGCTGATTAATCGTTTGCTTTCGGAGACCCAGAATTACGGTGCCTGTGTGGCAGGGATGCCGGTCAAGGATACGATTCAGATGACGGATGAGCATGGGGTAATCACACTGACCCCAAAGCGCGAGAGCCTTTGGATAGCACAGACTCCGCAGGCGTTTGAGTTTTCTATGGTATATGATGCTTACCGGCAGTTGATGGCTGAGCCTGAGATTCAGGTGACGGATGATGCCATGGTGGTCGGTCTTTACCATGAGGTTAATATACAGATGGTACGGGGGAGCTATTCAAACTTAAAGATTACTACACCGGACGATTTGGTATTGGCAGAAGCTCTGTTAAAGAAGCACTGAATTCTGAAGAACTTCTTTCAGGCTTTCGGGGCTGTATCGATTGCTGCTGTGTGTAATGATAGAAAGAGCCGGTTTGGCGGAAAGGACATTTATATGGGACAAAAGAAGATACTTGACTGGAATCATTATTCGGAGACTGCAATCAGGTCGGTTGCAGAGGGTGTTGTTTTACTGAAAAATGAAAAGCAGGTGCTTCCTCTTAAGGAGGGGGCAAAGGTTGCTGTGTTCGGAAGAATTCAGTTTGATTATTATAAGAGCGGAACCGGCTCCGGAGGCATGGTAAATGTATCGCACGTAGTAGGAATCACGGAGGCATTGCGGGAGAGCGGCCTGGTAGAGGTAAACAAGGAGCTGTTGTCTGTCTATGAAGCATGGTGTATGGAGCACCCGTTTGATTTGGGAACGGGCTGGGGCGCAGAGCCGTGGAGCCAGAAGGAAATGGAATTGGAGGAGTCTCTTTGTGAACGGGTGGCTGCCGAATCGGAGACAGCACTTGTCATTATCGGACGTACGGCCGGTGAGGACCAGGATAACCGTGCGGAGAAGGGCGCTTATTTCTTAAGTGAGGAAGAAGAACAGATGCTTTCCATGGTAAGAAAGCACTTTGAAAAGGTAGTAGTGCTTTTGAATGTAGGCGGTCTGATTGATATGGGCTTTGTGGAAACCTATGCACCGGACGCTGTTTTGTATGTATGGCAGGGAGGTATGCTTGGAGGAACGGGTACAGCGCGGGTATTGACAGGAGAGATTACCCCATCCGGTAAGCTCCCTGATACGATTGCATATAAACTGGAGGATTATCCGTCCCATCCGTATTTCGGAAGCAAAGAGCGAAATTTTTATTCTGAGGATATTTATGTCGGCTACCGCTATTTTGAAACATTTGCGAAAGACAGAGTAATGTATCCGTTCGGGTTTGGTCTTTCTTATACAACATTTTCCATGGAGACGAGAGCTGTTTCTGTAACAAAAGAGACAGTAAAGCTTGAAGTGGCGGTAACAAATACCGGAGAAACAGCGGGCAAGGAGGTCGTACAGGTATATTGTGAGGCACCGCAGGGAGTTCTCGGAAAGCCGGCAAGAGTACTGTGCGCGTATGAAAAAACGAAGTTACTGGCACCGCAGGAGACACAGGTTTTGTCGGTATGTATTCAGATAGCAGATTTGGCTTCCTTTGATGATTTGGGAAAAACAGGTCATCCATCCTGTTTTGTTCTGGAGGCAGGAGAATACACCTTTTATGTGGGAGCTGATGTACGCAGTGCAAAGAAAGCAGCCGCTACCACTGCGGCAGAGTTGTGTGTTGTTTCTAAGCATGAGAAGGTTCTGGCACCGGTGCTTTCCTTCCCGCGTATCGTCCCGGAACAGAACGGAGACGGTTATTCGGTGAAGCTGGAGGAGGTCCCGGGGACGGAGCCGCTTGATGAGGCACGCAGACTGGAACGTCTTCCAAAGGAGCTTGCCTATACCGGAGATAAAGGGATTAAGCTTGCGGACGTGGCGGACGGAAGGGCGGATATGGATGCGTTTATTGCACAGTTTTCGGATGAAAATCTGGCATGCATAATCCGCGGTGAGGGGATGAGCAGTCCGAAGGTAACACCGGGGACCGCATCTACCTTTGGCGGAGTGACGGACGAGCTTTCTGCGTTTGGAATTCCTTGCGCATGCTGTGCCGATGGTCCGGCGGGAATCCGCATGGACTGCGGAACGAAGGCATTCAGTATTCCGAACGGAACGCTTTTGGCTTCTACTTTTAATAAGGAGCTAGTTTACGAATTGTTTACCTGCTTCGGATTAGAGGCGGCATATCATAAGGTTGACTGTATGCTTGGCCCCGGTATGAATCTGCACCGTCATCCGTTAAACGGACGTAATTTTGAATATTTTTCGGAAGACCCGTATCTGACCGGAACGATGGGGGCAGCAGAGCTTAAGGGCTTCCATTCTGCCGGAGTTACCGGTACGATTAAGCATTTCTGCGGAAATGACCAGGAGTCCGGGCGTCATACTTCGGATTCGGTGATTTCGGAGCGTGCTCTGCGTGAGATTTATTTACGGTGCTTTGAAATTGCGGTAAAAGACGGAAACGCACGTACCGTTATGACGACATATGGTAGCTTAAACGGTGTCTGGACCGCGGGAAACTATGACCTGGCGACTGCAATCCTGCGTGATGACTGGGGCTTTACCGGACTTGTTATGACGGACTGGTGGGCAGCAATTAACCGGCGCAATCAGCCGGTGGATAAGAGGGATTTTGCAGCTATGGCACAGTCCCAGAATGATGTCTATATGGTATGCACCGATAGTCTGACCCATGACGATAATGTGATGGAAGCATTGGCAGACGGACGACTTACAAGGTCTGAATTACAGAGAAATGCTGCAAATATCTGCCGTTTCCTTACAACGACCCACGCATTAAAGCGCCTGCGCGGAACAGAGGATGTAATCGAGCGTATCAATTATCCGGAGGAAGAGGAGGACGATGGTTCTGTTACAAATCTTACTTACAATCTCGGAGACTATCTTGAAATCGATATGACCGGTATTTCAAGTAAGAAGGGTGGCCAGCATACCTTCATGCTGAATGTGGAAGAGGTGACAAACTACCGTTTTACGATTACAGCAAGCTCCATGGCAGGAGAGCTGGCACAGATGCCGGTAACACTGTATATTATGGGTACGCCGTATGATACCTTTACCTGGAACGGAACAGGCGGAAAGCCGGTATCCTTTACCGGTGAGTATTTTATATGTTTCCAGCCGGCGAGAATTCGTCTTGCGTTTGGACAGAATGGTCTGGACTTCCATAAAATCGTAATTGAGAAGATAAAGTAAGGAACCGCTTGAAGAATTGTGGAAAATTATCTTGACAGCTTTGAAAAAGTCAGGTATAATGACCAGCGTAACAAAGGTTTTGTTTTTATGTTAGGAGGCGATTTATATGACAATCTTATTTAAGTCGGATGTTGTATCGGTCGCTGAAGCTCTGTCCAATTTTTGATTGTACAGCTTTTCTAAAGGTGAATTCAGGGCACATCCGTGTGGATGTGTCCTTTTTCTTTTCGGGAGAATCTTTCTGTAAGTAAAGTGCTTCGCAGGATGCGGATTCGCGTAATTCTTTATGCGGCAACCGTCACTATGTGATACCCCACACGAAGCCGGGTACAGTTCTGACTTAAATAGTAATCTTTTATTTTTCCAATCAAAACAGAAGCATAAGGAACCGTAACGTATGTGTCCGGTTCCGTGAAAAGGCAGCAGGGAGCTTCCCGTTAAAGGGAGAATTTTGCCCTGCGGAACAAACAGAAAGGGGATTGATACTCTGAAACGATTAAAACAAAAAATACTTAGTATGGAAGCAAACACAAAGACCTATAAGGAAATGTATGAGGGACGGATGTTTGTACATCCGTATCAAGGGGAAATGGCGTCCTATGAAGATATGGACAATACCTATTACCGGGAGAACATCGGATACCGGATTGAACGTACTCACAAGCTGGCACAGGATAAGCCGACCATTACCATATTGATACCGGTAAAGCATCTTGGGATTACGGAAACAAGTGTCGCCGGAGCAGATTATTGTCTGCGGGCGTTTCTGCCGTATATCGATGAATTAAACGAACCGTTATATAACCGGAACCGGCCGGACAGCGAGAAAGGCAAGTATTACTGCTATCGTCCGGGAGGAGAGGTGCTTGCGCGGAATTCCGTGTATTTTAAGGTCTGTCCGAAGAAAGATTATACGGTAGGTAGCGGTGACGCGGTGTATTTGATACCGCCGGAGGACGTGGGTGAACCGGAGCTTTGCCTGTGCCTGATGCTTCAGGTGCAGTTACCGGAGAAAAAGCTTCGAAAAACGCTCCGTATGCTGACGCAGGATCTGCCGGATGCAGTGGACCGGTATATTGCGGAATTTAAGCAGTACGAATATGAGGATGCCATAGAGCTTGCGAAGCTGCAAAAGGATATCCGTACCCGGTTAAAGGGAAGCGAGTACTGCGCGTTCCTTGCAAACGGAAGCATTTTACCGAGGGAGGGCGGAAGTGACCTGCCGATGCAGGGAGCTGTGCCGTTTATTTCGGTGCCTGAGGATGAAATCGAGGTATGCGGGGTAAAAGGAATGGGAATCAGGCGCGGTGTTACGGTTATCACCGGTGGTGGATATTCCGGGAAATCAACGCTTCTTGAGGCAGTTGCGGCAGGTATTTACGACCATGCATGGGGGGACGGCAGAGAGCTATGTATTACGGATGCCACGGCGATGGGGATTGCGGCAGAGGACGGACGCAGTGTGAAGAATGTAAATATCGCACCGTTTATCAAATGGATACCGGGAAAGGATACGGCACACTTTTCTACGGAGCGGGCATCCGGTTCCACTTCGCAGGCGGCAAATATCATGGAAGCCGTGAATATGGGAAGCAGGCTGCTATTGATTGACGAGGACCGGAGTGCGACCAACTTTATGATTCGGGACAGTCTGATGCGGGAGCTGGTAAAAAAGGAGCCGATTACGCCATTTACGGAGCGGGTACGGGAACTGTATGAAAAGGAAGGCGTGTCTACAATCCTTGTTATCGGCGGCAGCGGAGAATATTTGTCGGTGGCGGACCGGGTGTATCTGATGGAGGACTACCGGATACACGGCGTGACAGAAGAGGCAAAGCTGCTCAGCACAAATAATGTTACATCATCAAAGCCGGAAAAGGTGCAGGCGGCACAGTGGAAGCAGCACCGGATATTAAGTGCGGAAGGCTTCTCCTCGTTTGTGCCGGAAACCGGAACGGAACGTTTAGAAGTAACGGACATGGGAATTGTTTATCTCGGAGAGGAAGCGATTGACCTTAGGATGCTTTCCGGTCTGATTACCAAAGCACAGCGGAACGCTGTAGGATTTTTGATGCGGTATTTGGCAGTGTCCGCCAATGAACGTAGATTGAATTTACCGGAGAAGCTGGATGGTCTGTACAAACGGATGGAAAAGGAGGGCTTAGATTGCATTTTTTCCAACTTCTTTACGGAATGTGAAAGGTTTATGGATTTGCCGCGGAAGGAAGATGTACTGGCAGCGGTGAACCGGATGAGGAAGGTGAGATTTTTAGGAGAAAAGGGGGTCGATAGCTGCAATGAAGACTGAAAATGAAATTATTAAGATTAGAGAACTGAAAAAAGCGTTACGTACAAACGGGCAAGGCGGCAATCTAAACGGAAAACCGGTTTCGTATCTTCTGAGTAGATGGAGAGAAACCTATGAGTATACGGATGGGATTACCGTAAAATTTGCACCGCTTAATTATAAGTATCCGGCGAATGTGGCAATGTACATTAATATCGGTGCGGACTGTCTGGAAACAGATGCCTCGGAGGTTGAACAATATACCACCTTTTTTGAGGACTACCTTTTGCGGTATTTTAGCAAGCTGTCCGGTGAGCTGAGTGAGAAGTACACAACGAATAATAAGACGGAGCGTTTGTTATCCAAAATCCAGTGCCAGCAACCGGATTGCCGGATTATGAGACGAAGCGGACTGCTATACAGAAAAGAGACGCAAGCCTTTGTACTGAAGCTGTTCGTACTGTTCCCGACGGGGGCCGGTGTGACGATTCTGGGAGAGCGAATCGGCAGGATGATAACGGATATCTTAAAAACCATAGAAGAGGGCTGCGCTTTTATAGACAAAGCAGAACTGCGGGAACGATTGGAGATTTATAAAAAGCAGCTCGCGTTAAGAGCATTTTGCCTTGAAAAAGGATATGTGGCATTTGTGGCGGACGGAAGTATTCTTCCGAGAAGGGGCGACAGTGAGGAGCCGCTTGAGACGGCAGTGCCGTTTTTGTCGCCGGAAACAATGCGCGTGAAGGTTCCCATGGAGGATGGAACGGAGCTTTCCGGTATGGGAATTCCAAAGGGAATTACGGTCATTACGGGAGCCGGATTTTCAGGGAAAACCACACTTTTGGAGGCAATCGAAGCAGGTATCTGCAACCATGTGCCGGGGGACGGAAGGGAATTTGTGGTGGCGGAACAGAGCCTTGCGGTAACAAATGCAGAGGACGGAAGATATGTGGCAAATGAGGATATTTCCATGTTTTTCTCTGATATTTTGTATCAGGACATCCGAAACTTTACGACAAAGCATGCCAGCGGAAGTATTTCGCAGGCGGCAAATATCATCGAGGCCATTGCAGGCGGAAGCAGGCTTTTGACCATTGATGAGGACAAAAGTGCGACCAACTTTATGATTCGTGATGAACTGATGCGAAGAATTGTAAAGGATGAGGTAATCATTCCGTTTACAGACAGAATCCGGAGCATACGTGAGCAAAAAGGTGTGTCCGCCATTCTTGTTATCGGCGGATCGGGAGAATATTTAAAGATTGCGGATACCGTGATTCTGATGAAGCAATATGTTGCAGCGGATGTTACAGAGGAAGTAAAGGAACTGGCACTGCCTGTTTCTGCGGAAGCGGAGCCTGCATTTACAGAAAACGAAAGAACGGTGTTACTTCCCGGAGAAGGGACAAAAGCCCTTCTGCTACAGACAGTATGTACACAGGACAGTAAAAAGGTCATTTGCGGAGAATATTCCGTTGACATGACTGCGGTGCCGTCCTTAAAGAGTAACGAACAGCTACATTCCCTTGCCTGGGTATTAAGATGTATGCTGTCAAAGGAGGAAGAGAGTTCGGAGCATCTGCGTACTGTATCCGGAGAATATGCCCGGCGTTTATTTGCGGAATTGGAACAGGAGCAGATGGTGTCGAATCCGGCTTACCGAAGCTGGTGGTTTGACGAAGTAAGAAAAGAGGAAATCTTTATGTGTGTGAACCGGATGAGAGGTGTTTGTTTTGCGGGGTAACAGTTCAGCCTTTTAGTGTGTAATAGTTGTGGCGACGAAGTTATTCTAAAGAG
>JAQXOR010000140.1 GCA_029099805.1 Lachnospiraceae bacterium | reverse complement strand
ACGGTAGTAACCGGTGCGGCGAACTATCCGGAAAATATTATCGAGAGCCTTTCCGCAGAGCATCAGGTCTATACGGTGGATGCGCAGGAGGAGGCATTAAAGCTCGGCAATTCCAAGGTGTTTAATGTAATTGTTCTTGGTGTTGCGGCAAAGCACATGGACTTTACAAAGGAGCAGTGGCTGTCCGCAATCGAGGCAACCGTGCCGCCGAAGACCGTTGAGTTAAATAAAAAGGCATTTCTAACAGGATACGAAATGTAGTGGGGATTATGGTTAGTTCAGGCAGGTTTTAGTCTGTCTGACAGAGAAACCGGAATACGGAAGGAGAAGGCAATGATTTGGAATGAAGCAAAGGAATGTATGAGCAGGGATGAACTTCATCATCTGCAGGGGAAGCGTCTGGTAAAGACGGTAAATCATGTGTATCACAATGTAGAGTTTTACCGTAAAAAGATGCAGTCACTCGGACTTGAGCCGGGAGATATTCAGACGGCGGACGATATTACAAAGCTGCCGTTTACGACAAAGGATGATTTGCGTGATACGTATCCGTTCGGTCTGTTTGCAGTGCCGCAGTCGGAAATCGTGCGTATTCATGCCTCCAGCGGTACGACAGGAAAGGCAACGGTAGTAGGCTATACAAGACATGATATCGATGTATGGTCCGAGTGTGTGGCACGGGCCTTTACCATGGCAGGACTTACGAAGGATGATATTATTCAGGTGGCATACGGATACGGCCTGTTTACCGGTGGACTCGGTGCCCACTACGGTGCGGAAAATCTGGGGGCAACGGTAGTGCCGATGTCCACGGGTAATACAAAGAAGCTGGTTACCATGATGAAGGATTTCGGGGCAACTGCGATTGCCTGTACGCCGTCCTATCTGATGCATATTGCGGAGACTCTGGAGGAAATGGGAGATATTCCGAATATTAAGTTAAAGGCTGCAATCTGCGGCGCGGAGCCGTGGACGGATAATATGCGTAAGCAGATAGAGGAAAAGCTTCACATTCATGCCCATGACATTTACGGCTTATCCGAGGTGATGGGTCCGGGTGTTGCCTGTGATTGTATTTACCACAAGGGACTCCATGTGTATGAGGACCATTTCCTTCCGGAAATCGTCAGTGCGGAAACACTGAAACCGTTACCGGAGGGTGAAACGGGTGAGCTTGTATTTACGACACTGACAAAGGAGGGCATTCCGTTAATCCGTTACCGTACAAAGGATTTAACGAGCATTTCCTACGGTAAGTGTGAATGCGGCAGAACCTTGGCCCGCATCAGCCGGTTCAAGGGACGTTCCGATGATATGCTCATTATCCGCGGCGTGAATGTATTCCCGTCCCAGATAGAGGCAGCCCTTCTTGAAATGTCCGGAACAACGCCGAATTACTTTATGATAGTAGACCGTGTAAACAATCTGGATACGTTAGAGGTACAGGTGGAAGTCGAGGAGCGTTTCTTCTCGGACGAGATTAAGGAGCTCGAACGGCTGACGAAGCAGATTATGCATACGATACAGCAGGCAATCGGTCTGGCGGTTAAGGTTACTTTAGTTGAGCCGAAGACGTTAGAGCGCAGCATGGGAAAGGCAGTCCGCGTTCTTGACAAGAGAAAGCTGGTATAGGAAGCGGAGCTGCCGTTATGCGGCGCAGAAAGGAGAAGGTTATGTATTTAGAGCAGTTATCGGTTTTTATGGAAAATCGTGTCAGTCGCTTAAATGAGGTATTACTTGCCTTAAAAGAGTGCAAAGTAAATGTGTTGTCCTTAAGTCTTGCAGATTCCAGCGAATACGGCGTGCTGCGTCTGATTGTCGATAATCCGGAAAAGGGTCGTCAGGTATTAAAAGACAGCGGATTTTCGGCAATGCTTACCAAGGTGCTTGCCGTAAAGCTTCCGAATGAGGTCGGCACGCTGCAGGGGGTTCTCGAGCTTTTAGGCGCTGCGGGTATGAATGTAGAGTATATGTACGTACTCGCCAATGCGAAGGAATTTTCCGGTATGATTATAAAGACCGGCAATCCGGAGGAGGCTGCGAAGCTTTTGAAGGACAAGGGCATCGAATTTGTGAAAGCAGAGGAAGTAGGTAAAATTGGAGCGTAAGGTTATTGATTTTCATACGCATGCATTTCCGGACAAAATCGCCGGAAAGACAATCGAACTGTTATCCGCAAAGGCGGGAATTCCCGCCCATAGCGACGGAACTACGAAAGGACTGCAGCGGGTGCTCGGGGAAGCCGGGATTTCGCTCGGCGTATTGCTTCCGGTAGTGACGAAGCCGGAGCAGTTTGAATCGATTACAGGGTTTGCGGCACGGATAAATGAGACATTCCTGAGGGAAAGCTCTGATGAGCCGGACGAAGAATACAGGGCTGAAAGGCAGAATGAGAAGGTAGGCTGTACCCCGGGCAGCGCGAGAGTAAAGCTGCTTTCCTTTGGAGGGATTCATCCGGATTCTGCGGACTATCGGAAAGAACTGAAGCAGCTTTCCGACCTTGGATTTCTTGGTGTGAAACTGCATCCGGATTACCAGGGGGTATTCTTTGATGATATCCGGTATATGCGTATCATCGAATATGCCTCGGAACTTGGTCTGATTATTATTACCCATGCCGGTATTGATATCGGGATCCCGGGACCGGTACGGTGTACCCCGGAGCGTGCGAAGCGAGTGCTTCGTGAAATAAAGCCGGAGAAGCTGGTGCTTGCGCATTGCGGTGGCTGCGGACTTTGGGAAGAGGTCATTGAGACACTTGCCGGAGAAGCGGTTTATATGGATACCGCATATTGCATGGATAATATTTCGGAAGAGCTGTTTATAAAGCTTTGTCGCACTCATGGAACAGATAAGATATTGTTTGCTACGGACTGTCCGTGGGGAAATCCGAAAAAGGATTTGGAGACATTTCTTTCCATGCCGTTAATAAACGAAGAGCAGGAAAAGATACTGCATCGGAATGCGGAACATCTGCTTGGTATATAGGGAAGCGTTGAAATAATCAGTGCTTTCTTAATACTAAGCCAAAGCTTATCATGTAAGTAAATTTCATATGTCTTGAAATTATATCTGTCCGGAGGGTTGACATTTCTTCAACGGACAGATATAATTATGACATACAACTTTATTACTTTAAAGCGCAACGCTTTAAAGTAAAATGCAAGTAAATGATGAAACTATATGAGAGAAGGAGAAGGGTTATGTTAGTGAAGATTATTTTGCTGATTGTCTTTTTTGGCACGATGGTAGGTGTCGGTTTTTATTCCAGACGTCATGCTACGGATGTGAACGGGTTTGTGCTCGGCGGACGTGGTGTCGGACCGTGGCTTACGGCGTTTGCATACGGTACCTCGTATTTCTCCGCAGTAGTATTTGTAGGATATGCGGGGCAGTTCGGATGGAAGTACGGTATGTCTGCTACCTGGATTGGTATCGGTAACGCCTTAATCGGGTCGTTACTTGCCTGGGTAGTACTGGGTCGTCGTACCCGGATTATGAGTAAGCATTTTTCTGCAAGTACAATGCCGGATTTCTTCGGAAAGCGCTATGACAGCAATACTCTGCGTATTGCAGCTTCTGTAATTTCTTTTATATTTCTGATTCCGTATACGGCATCCGTATATAACGGTCTGTCACGTTTGTTTGGGATGGCTTTTGATATACCGTATACGGTCTGCGTGATTGCAATGGCAGTTCTGACCGGTGTCTATGTTATTCTCGGCGGATATATGGCGACTGCCATCAATGACTTTATTCAGGGAATAGTGATGCTCTTTGGTATTGTAGCAGTAATTGCAGCGGTATTAAACGGTCAGGGCGGTTTTCTTACTGCGGTTAAGAATCTGGCGGAATTTGAGAGCGATGTGGCAATTACGGCAGGACAGAAGGGAGCATTTACCTCTTTCTTCGGACCGGACCCGATGAATCTTCTCGGAGTAGTAATTCTTACTTCGCTCGGTACATGGGGGCTGCCGCAGATGGTACATAAGTTTTATGCAATCAAGGACGAAAGAGCAGTCCGCACCGGCACAATTATTTCTACACTGTTTGCGGTAGTAATATCATGTGGCTGCTATTTCCTCGGTGGTTTCGGACGTTTGTTTGATTCGCCGCAGATTTATAACGAGAGTGGTAAAATTGTTTATGATGCCATTGTACCGACCATGCTTTCCAGATTGCCGGACATCTTAATCGGTATTGTAATTGTACTGGTATTGTCTGCATCCATGTCGACGCTTTCGTCTTTGGTACTGACCTCCAGTTCCACATTGACACTTGATGTGATTAAAGGAAATATTGTAAAGAGGATGAGTGAAAAGAAGCAGCTGCTCTGTATGCGTGTCTTACTGGTGTTTTTCATTGTAATCTCTGTCGTAATTGCATTGAATCCGCCGACATTTATTGCACAGCTTATGGGAATCTCCTGGGGTGCTCTTGCAGGTGCATTTCTTGCACCGTTCCTGTACGGTCTGTACTGGAAGGGTGTAACGAAGGCTGCGGTCTGGGCAAGCTTTGCAACCGGAGTGGGAATTACCGTGTCAAATATGTTCTTTAAATTTATTGCATCTCCGATAAATGCAGGAGCAATTGCAATGGTGGCAGGCCTGATTGTTGTGCCGGTTGTAAGCTTTATTACGCCGAAGATGAAGCAAGAGACTGTCGAGGAGTGCTTTGGATGTTATGAAAAACAGGTTGTTGTAGAAAATAAAATTGCATTGCCAAAGGAAGAGAATTCTGCGGATAAGTAAGAGTTTTTCAAATGTTATTGCAAAAAATCATCAGACGATGTAAACTGTAACGTGGGGGTAAAAATAAGGTTATTGTATTTACAGAGGTTTACAAGATGGATTTGAAGAACAGGATAAAAGAGAATTCAAAGAAAGAAAGTAATGAGATAGAAGTATCCTCGGTACATGAGGAAAAATCTGCAGAAAAAAAGTCTCCGTTTATTACGAAGCTCAGTTTGCTTTTTTGCTCTGCAAGGAAGGGAATCATTAGAACGGTGGGTTCCATTGCAGCATGGTTTCATAAATTGCACAGAGAGACAAAAGGTGTAATGTTGGTTGCTTCCGGAATCGGTGTCTTGCTTTGCATTGCGGTAATTCTTTTGGGGGTTCGTCTTGCCGGTGTAACAAATGAACTGAAATCGGTTCAGGCGTTATCGATGAATCTGCAGGAAGAGCTTACAAGAACTCAGACAGTACAAAATCAAATACAGCTGTTACCGGAAGAAAAGGAAGTTTACGACAGGAATGCAGTCAAAGCTACGCCGACAGAAATTCCTACACCGATACCGACAGTACAGCCGACTGCGACTCCGGAACCGGAAAAGTATATTGTCTGTGTAGATGCCGGACACGGTGATTGGGACGGCGGTGCGGTTTTACGTGAAAACGGAGTGGAAAAAAGAATAGAAAAAGATGATAATCTCTGGCTTTCCAAACTGTTTCGTGATGCTCTCAAGGAGTATGGTATTGAGGTAATAATGACAAGAGAGACTGATGTGTATCTGGGTCTTACAGAGCGTACAGACATTGCGAATGCGGCAAATGCAGATGCTTTAATCTCATTTCATCGGAACTCTTTTGATGGAGAGAGTGATGTGAGCGGTATCGAGTTCTGGATTCACAGCAGCAGACCGGAGGGTGCGTCTACTTTGGCACAAAGCATGCTGGATGCGGTTATGAAGGTTGGCGGAATGGAGAACCGTGGTGTCAAGAGTGGGGCAATGTCGGGAGCAAAGGATAATTATTCCATTAATCGTTTTGCTAACATGACCAGTATGATTATTGAATTCGGATTTGTTACCAGCCGGTCGGATAACGCTGCCTATGATGCAAATGGGGAAGCCTATGCAAAGGAAATGGCAAAGGCGGTATATGAATGGTTGGAAACGCGGGAAACAGCCGAATAACAGAATAAATTTATAATGACGAGCAGAGGCTGTCGCACTTACGATTAAGAATCGTAGATGCGGCAGCTTTTTTACACGGATTTTACATGGGCATGCGGTAGTTCTTTACAGGGGAGTGCTACACTTAGTCCTGTAATCAAGAAAAAGATGGAGGGTAAAAAAATGAGAATGATGAAAAAGATGATAAGTGTACTTGCAGCGGCAACAATGCTTGCAGCGGTAACCGCAGGATGCGGCAGCTCCGAAAAGACGGTAGCAACCGATGGCTCCACCTCAATGGAAAAGGTGATTGGAGCACTGGGAGAAGCCTTTATGGAGGAAAATAAGGATGTCAATTTTACTTATAATCCTACGGGCTCCGGAACGGGAATTACCGCAGTATCCGAAGAAAGATGCGATATCGGACTTTCCAGCAGAGCATTAAAGGATACGGAAAAGGAATCCGGACTTACGGAGACGGTCCTGGCATATGACGGAATCGCAATTATTGTAAATCCCCAGAATCCGGTTGCCGATTTGGAGGTAGAAACCGTTGCAAAAATTTACACCGGAGAGATTAAAAACTGGGCTGAGGTTGGTGGAAACGATGCAGAAATTGTTTTAATCGGCAGAGAAGCAGGAAGCGGAACCAGAGACGGTTTTGAATCAATCACGGGAACAAAGGAAAAGTGCGTATATCGTCAGGAGCTTACTTCTACCGGTGATGTAATTACCACTGTCGCACAAAATCCGGATGCAATCGGATATGCATCCTTAGCATCGGTTAAGGATAGCGTGAAGGCCTTAAAGATTGGTGGAATCACGCCGTCGGAAAAAACAATCAAGGACGGAAGCTATGTCATTCAAAGACCGTTTGTTCTTGTAACAAAGACGGATAAGAAGCTTTCAAAAACGGCACAGAAATTCTTTGACTGGGCGCTTTCCAAAGAGGCAAACGATATTATTACCGCAGCAGGTGCAGTACCGGTAAAGTAAATTGGGGAAACGCTGATTAAAGCGTTTCCGCGCCGAATTTGCGTAGCGAAGCTACAATTTCTGCTGCAAATTCGTGCGATCCGCCGGAGGCTTCTATGGAAGCACTGAATTAATCAGTGCTTCCATAGACAACCGAAAGGACGGAATAAACATTAAAAACATAGCGGTGGGAAGACCACCGCATGTTGTCTATGGAGAAAAAAATGAAAAGAAAAAAGAATACGGCAGAACATGTAATACATGGTATATTTCTGATTCTGGGATTAATAACAGTGGCATCCGTACTTCTGATTACGATTTATCTTGTGATTTCCGGTATTCCTGCAATAAGAGAAATAGGATTGTTTGAGTTTTTACTCGGAGCAGAATGGGAATCGACCGCAGCAGAGCCAAAATTCGGGATATTACCGTTTATCCTGACCAGCGTGTACGGAACCGCAGGTGCAATCTTAATCGGAACACCGGTTGGTTTTTTTACAGCGGTATATCTCTCAAAGTTTGCACCGGAGCGGGTAAAAAAAATGGTAGAGACGGCTGTCAGTCTTCTTGCGGGAATTCCGTCGGTAGTATACGGACTGGTGGGAATGCTGGTGCTGGTACCTGCAATACGAAAGCTGTTTCATGTACCGGATGGGGCAAGTCTTTTGGCGGCAATCATTGTACTCGCGGTAATGGTGCTGCCCTCTATTATAAAGGTATCTTTGACCTCGCTTTCGGCGGTTCCGAAGGAGTACGAGGAGGGCTCTCTGGCACTCGGAGCAACGCCGGTTGAAACCTGCTTTAAGGTATCGGTCCCGGCGGCAAAGAGCGGAATCGCGGCAGCGATTGTGTTAGGTGTCGGAAGAGCCATCGGGGAAGCAATGGCGGTGATGATGGTATCCGGCAATGTACCGAATATGCCGTCGCTGTTTGAAAGTGTGCGCTTTCTGACTACAGCGGTGGCAAGTGAAATGTCATATTCCTCCGGTTTGCAAAGACAGGCTCTCTTTTCTGTCGCACTTGTGCTGTTTGTCTTTATCATGTTAATCAATGCAACGTTGAATTTCTTATTAAAACGTCAGAAGGAGAGGTAGTATGGAACATAAAAAGAGCAGAGCCGGGCGAAAAATTTACGGAATGTTAATGCGCTTTCTTATGATAGCTTCGGCGGCAGTTACAAGTCTGTTGGTAATCTTTATGATTATTTATGTTTTGTGCAAGGGGATTCCCTACATCACATGGGAGCTTATTTCAACAAAGCCAAGCTATCTTTCGGGAAAAATCGGGATTTTGCCGGATATATTAAACACGGTGTATATTATTCTGGCTACTTTGCTTATTGTACTTCCTCTCGGTGTCGGGGCGGCGGTTTATTTGACGGAATACGCGAAAAACCGGAGAATTGTAGGAATAATAGAATATGCGGCGGAGACGTTATCCGGAATTCCGTCGATTATTTACGGGCTGGTAGGAATGCTGCTTTTTTGCCGCTTTTTTAATATGAAGACCTCTCTGTTAGCAGGGGCGTGTACGCTCGTAATCATGAATCTTCCTACGGTAATGAGGACAACACAGGAAAGCTTAAAAACAGTACCGCAGGGCTACAGGGAAGGTGCCTTCGGACTCGGAGCCGGGAAATGGAGAGTGATTCGTACCGTGGTGCTCCCGGAGTGCATAGACGGTATTATTACGGGATGTATTCTTTCCGTGGGAAGAATTCTCGGAGAATCTGCGGCACTTCTCTTTACCGCAGGTTTTGCACATGCTTTGAACGGAATTTTTGAAGGATTGACAAGCTCCGGCGCGACACTGACCGTTGCGCTGTATGTATACGCGAAGGAGCAGGGAGAATTTGAAGTCGCCTTTGCAATTGCCGCAATTTTAATGGTACTTACATTTGCAATGAATATGATTGCGGATTTGACAGGAAAGTATTTCAAAAAAAGGAGAAATGCATGAGTAGTATTATTTCTGTGAAGAATTTGAATTTGTGGTATACAAATTCACAGGCATTAAAGAACATTAATATCGAAATCGAGAAAAATGCAATTACAGCGTTAATCGGTCCTTCCGGCTGTGGCAAATCGACTTTTTTAAAGACCCTGAATCGTATGAATGATTTGATTTCGGGAGTCAGAATCGAAGGAAAGCTTACATACGAGGATACGGATATTTTTGAAAAGGGACTGGATGTAAATGAGCTGCGCAGGGAAATCGGAATGGTATTTCAGAAGCCGAATCCGTTTCCTATGAGTATTTACGACAACATTGCATACGGGCCGAGAATTCATGGGATAAAGAATCGGGTGAAGCTGGATGAGATTGTGGAAGAATCCCTGCGCGATGCGGCAATCTGGGACGAAGTGAAGGATCGGTTAAAAAAATCCGCACTGGGACTTTCCGGCGGACAGCAGCAGCGTCTTTGTATTGCAAGGGCTTTGGCGGTAAAGCCGCAGGTCCTTCTGATGGATGAGCCGACCAGTGCCCTGGACCCGATTTCTACCTCGAAAATAGAAGACCTTGCGTCAGAACTGAAAAACAAGTATACTATAATTATAGTAACTCACAATATGCAGCAGGCAGCAAGAATCTCTGATTATACCGCTTTCTTTCTTCTCGGAGAACTGGTGGAATACGGGAATACCGATACTATTTTTTCTGTTCCGAAGGATAAACGCACAGAAGATTACATTACGGGGAGGTTTGGCTGATGAGAGAGCGTTATCATGAGCAGTTACACATGCTTAACAGAAAGATGATTGAAATGGGAGCACTGTGTGAAAAGGTAATAGAGCTTGCCTGCGGTGCACTGCTTGCGGGAGATGGCAGCAAAGCCGGGGATGTTCAGCCTTTTGCGCGACAGATTGACCAGATGGAGAGAGAAATCGAGTCCATTTGTCTGAAGCTTTTGTTACAACAGCAGCCGGTTGCGGGAGATTTAAGGCAGATTTCGGCTGCATTAAAAATGATTACGGATATGGAACGTATCGGGGATCAGGCTGAGGATATTGCGGAGATTATCACGTTTCTAAACGGAAGAACCGGAGCGGAATGTGAAGATATCAGGCGGATGGCGGATGCAGCTATTTGGATGGTAAGTAAAAGTGTGGATGCGTATGTCAGACAGGATGTTGTACTTGCAAAGGCGGTGGAAAAGCACGATGATGTTGTGGATGACTGCTTTGTCAGGGTGAAGAATTCGTTGATTCGGATGATTTCCGAAAATATGGCAGACGGTGAATATGCTCTTGATTTACTTATGATTGCAAAGTATTTTGAACGAATCGGAGACCATGCGGTAAACATTGCGGAATGGACCGAATTTTCGGTAACCGGAATACATGAAGGAGACGAACAGGGATGATTTGGTGTGTAGATGATGATGCGACAATCCGCGATATTGAGGTATATACCTTAGTATCAACCGGATTTCAGGCAGAAGGGTTTGCAGACGGGAAAACGATGCTGGAAGCACTTGAAAAAAGTAAGCCGGAGCTGATTGTATTGGATATTATGCTGCCCGGTGAGGACGGTGTGGAAATCTTAAGAAAGCTGCGGGAAAATCCGGAAACCCAAAAAATACCGGTGATTATGGCAACGGCAAAGGGAACCGAAATGGACAAAATTCAAAGTCTGGACCTGGGGGCGGATGATTATCTTGTAAAGCCGTTCGGAGTCATGGAGATGGTGTCGCGCATCAAGGCTGTGCTCCGCAGGTGTGACAGTGGGAAGAAGGAACATACGCTTTTGTCTGTCGGAGAAATTACACTGAATCAAAGTGAGCATGTAGTGACGGTTGCCGGAGAACGGGTTGCCCTTACATTAAAGGAATATGAGATGTTACGTCTTTTTTTAGAAAATCCCGGGTTGGTTTTTTCTCGTGAAAAGCTTTTGTCAAATGTATGGGGAGTGGATTATATGGGAGAAACAAGAACAGTGGATATGCATATAAAAACATTACGCCAGAAGCTCGGAATATACGGCAGTATGATTAAAACCGTGATTGGCGTAGGATATCGTCTGGAGGGAGAGAAATGACAAAGCGAATCTTTCGTTCGATTTTGCTGGTAGCATCTACAGTCCTGCTGTTAAGTCTCGCGGCGGTTATGGGGGTAATATATAACCATTTTTCCGAGGTACAGAAGGAACGGCTGGCGGCAGAGGCAAACCTTGCAATGCAGGGAGTGGAATTAAACGGGGAAGCCTATTTGAAAGGACTTCAGACAGAGGAATTCCGGCTTACATGGATTGCACGGGACGGCAGCGTTCTATTTGATACCCAGGTGACGGCGGAAGAAATGGATAATCATGTGAACAGAGAAGAGATAGAGGAAGCATTCCGGACAGGAACTGGTGAAAGCTCCCGTTATTCGGATACTCTGATGGAAAAGATGCTGTATTACGCAAAGCGTTTGCCGGATGGAACGGTACTTCGTATTTCCTCCGGTCTTGCATCGGTATTTCAGCTTTTGTTCCGGCTGATTGCACCTATTATTACGGTATTTCTCCTTGCGGTTTTATTTTCTGCGGTACTTGCCGGACGTATGGCAAAACGTATCGTGAATCCGTTAAGCAGTCTGAATCTGGACAAGCCGTTAGAAAATGAAGCGTATGAGGAGTTATCTCCGCTTCTTGGAAAAGTGAATAAGCAGCATAAGCAGATTGCGGAGCAGATGGTTCTGTTAAGGCAAAAGGCGGATGAATTTGAGCAGATTATTGCATCTATTAATGAGGGAATTGTTTTGCTTGACGAGCAGGGAATTGTTATCAGTATGAATCCCGCAGCGAAGAGGTTATTCGGTGTTTCCGCAAAATGTACCGGTACAGATTTTTTTACGGTGGAACGCAGACCGGAGATGAGCCGTGCGATAGAGCAGGCCATAAACGGAAGAAAGAGTGATTTCCGCATGCAAAAGGACGGGAAAGAGTATCAGTTTGATGTGAGTCCCATTACCTCAGACGGGCAGCTGTTAGGTATCGTGATTTATGCCTTTGATATTACGGAGCACGTACTGGCGGAAAAAAACAGACAGGAGTTTACCGCAAATGTTTCCCATGAGCTGAAGACACCGCTGCAGTCCATTATGGGAAGTGCGGAGTTGATGGAAAACGGATTGGTGAAAGAGGAGGATATTCCTCGTTTCTTAGACAATATCCGCAGGGAAGCCGGACGTCTGGTAACATTAATAAACGATATTATTCATTTGTCCGAGCTTGACGGGAACGTGGAGGCGGTAAAGGAACCTGTAGCATTAAGTGAAATTGTGGAAGAGGTATTTGCAATATTACGACCGGCAGCAGAGCAGAAAAATGTGACGCTCTTATATGCGGGGGAAGCCGTAGAGATAAGAGGGAACAGACGTTATCTTTATGAAATTGTCTACAATCTTTGTGAGAATGCAATCCGCTACAATAAGGAGGGCGGAAGCGTAGAGGTGGTTACCGGACAGAAAGAGGACGGTATTATCCTAAAGGTTACGGATACCGGCATCGGCATCCCGGAGGAGCATCAGGCGAGAGTGTTTGAACGGTTTTACAGGGTAGATAAGAGTCATTCCAAAGAGACGGGCGGTACAGGTCTTGGACTTTC
>JAQXOR010000139.1 GCA_029099805.1 Lachnospiraceae bacterium | reverse complement strand
TGGACATTTATAATTTATTTCGTCTTCCTCCCTTTATAGTATACAGCCATTCCCGTGATAAAATCAAGAACATTTATTCGATTTACATTGTTAAAGGTAACAGTTCACTTATCAGGTAATCCTCAATAATCGGAATATGGGTTGCCGCAATATTTGTTCTACGCAATTCCTCTCTTGAAAAGAATTTCAGTTCCCGCGATTCACTACTGCAAACCAGCCTGGGAGCCTTTGTTAGTCTCGCCTTATACACTACTGTTATAATGCGCAAAACATTTCCGTCCGGATAGCTGACAATTCTCGACGGATCATCATAGATGTTATAAATCTCTATATCCTTCTCCTGTAATCGGATTCCCGTTTCCTCAAATGTTTCCCGTATCACACCGTCTGCCAATCTTTCATCCGGTTTCAGGCCTCCGCCTATCAGCGCCCACATATCACTATCGGTTCTGTGTTCCAGTAAAAGCTTTTTCTCACACACAATCAATATACATGTTCCGATATGGTTTGGCCGATTCGGTCTGGGTGCGTTTGCATCTTTGTAAAAGAACTGTGCTTGTGCCATCATCCTATTCCTCCGTTTCACTGCATTATTATAACAACAGCATACAACCTTTCCCCGGGGACAAGTCAAGCAGGCAGAAGAAAAACCGGGAAAAGTTAACACTTATCCCGGTGAAAAGCATGCAGATTTACTTTCAAATACTACTCCTGTTTAGCGGATTCCGTATTTCTCGATGATATAGTCCATATCTTTATCCCCTCTGCCGGAGAGATTGATGAGAATGGAACCCTTGCCCATTTTCTTCGCAAGCTTCATGGCATATGCCACTGCATGGGAGCTCTCGATTGCAGGGATGATACCCTCCATACGGGAAAGGGTAAAGAATGCATTTATGGTTTCCTCATCATCTACCACATCATACTTTACTCTGCCGAGGTCATGCAGGAATGCGTGCTCCGGACCGGAGGAAGGATAGTCCAGACCGCTTGCTACGGAATATACCGGAGCCGGCTCACCGTTTGTATCCTTTAACATAATGCTGTTAAAGCCGTGCATGACACCCTCGGTACCATACTGAAGACTTGCTGCATGGTCACCTAACTTCGGACCGCGACCGAGCGGCTCTACACCGTAAATGTCCACCGGGTCATTCAAAAAGCCCGCAAACAGTCCCGCTGCATTGGAACCGCCGCCCACACATGCCACAACGGCATCCGGAAGCTCACCGGTCATTTCCATAAACTGCTCTCTTGCCTCGATACCAACAACACTCTGGAAATCACGTACCATCATCGGGAACGGATGCGGACCTACAACGGAGCCGATACAATAGATACAATCCCTGTACTCTTTGCTGTATGCCGCAAAGGCCGCATCTACCGCTTCCTTTAAGGTCGCCAGACCGTCGGTAACCTCAATTACGTTTGCGCCGAGAATCTTCATACGGGCTACATTCGGAGCCTGCTTCTTAATATCCACAGCACCCATATAAATATCGCACTCCAGACCGAAATACGCCGCTGCCGTAGCCAGTGCAACGCCGTGCTGCCCGGCACCGGTCTCTGCAATCACCTTCTTCTTGCCCATGTACTTAGCAAGAAGTGCTTCTCCCATACAGTGATTCAGCTTATGTGCTCCGGTATGATTCAGGTCCTCACGCTTTACGTAAAGCTGTACATTGCCGAGAGAACCTGACAGCCTCTCCAGATAAGAGACCGGAGTCGGTCTTCCCTGAAATTCCTTACGGATACGGCGAAGCTCACTGATGAACTTGCTGGACTTGCAGATGGTAAAGTACGCTGCGGTAATCTCATCCATTGCAGCCTTCAATTCCGGTGGAATGTAGGCACCGCCGTACCTGCCGAAATAACCGTTTTCATCCGGGTAATTCTTTAAATAAGTGTCGAAATCAATGTTGTTAAAATTCATAATCCAATCCTCCTAAAATTTTTTACTGTTTGCATGGCTCTTTTCTCCCCTTGCGTGCAGGCCCGCGCTTCGCGCTCACCCACGCACCATCGCGACTTTCGTCGCTCGGTCGTGGGCGCGTTCGCATGGCTCCTGCTTGCCGGAAGCAAGCTTCCGCAAACAGGAGTCATGCTCACTTTGCCTGCACGCAAAAAAGTCCCTGACAGATATTCTTATCTGTCAAGGACGAATGTACAGCTTTATTCGCGGTGCCACCTTGAATTCACGGACTCCCGTGCTCTTTGCAGGATACCAACATACCCCGGACAACTAACGTATGTCCCTACGTCGCAGAATACTCTGTGCAAAACGCACATTTGACTGCACCCTCCGCGGTCCATTTGATAACCTGTGTTTCACCCAACTCTCAGCAACGCGGGCTCTCTGTAGAAGCATAATTACCGTTATCTCCGCATCAACGGTTTGGTCTTATTAATATACTTTTATTAAATCATTTCTTTTCTCTTTTGTCAATATGCATTTTTATTATTTCTTATTTTATGACTTTATATTACCACAAAATGAACATTTTTTCAATACTTGTAATGAGTTGATTTTGGCAGTATAATCAATAAACTATAATGCCGGGGGTAAAGGTATGGACGATGATTTTATGATGCTTCTGTCAGACCGGAATCAGATGAATTTAATCAGAAAAACAAATGAGTATGCAACTCAATACGGATTATGCCTGTCGGATTATGATATTCGGGAATTACTGATTAAGCGCAGGGAATGTTTGTCTGAGCAACAACGAGTGGAGTTTGGCACGGGTATTCTTGAAAAACTTATTTTTGCATTTTGCGATTCGGGCTTTATCTACCAGGAGAATTATGCCGAAACAATAGCAAGGCTGCAAAGCATATTCTATTCATATAAAAATGAATCATTGGATGAGCTGACCGATGATGAATTAATATCTATCATGCGAGATGCCTTTGATGGAGAATGTCAGGGATCTCTTGACTATTTGGAAGAAACCTTCTTAGAACAATTCGCAAGAACTATCCGGGCCGACACTCGGAAATTTATGGGGAGGTATGCAAGAAATGATAGAGAATTATGAGGTCACCGATCTATATGAAATGGAAGACCTGATTCCCATTGTAGGAAAACTGGCAGAAGAATTTACTTCAAAAGAGAGCAGCTCTGTAACCTATGAAAGAGCAAGACAATTCATGGAAGCTGTGATATATTGCATTGCACATTTTGAAATCAAGGATAAATCAATAATGACAACCACCGTATTTCCTGCAAAAGAAATGTACCGGCTCGGCTATGATGCTGTACTGGAAAAAACCCGGAAGGCGCAGGAAAAATATAAGGAATTGATGAAATTCTTTGATTATTACGGTAATCGAAATTATCGGGATACCGTGGAAAAAGCATTGCCGGGATTTTTCTTATACTATGATGCAAAATTTGCACCAATGGAAACTATAATAACAATGGATTATCCGGTATTTGGACTTGATATGAATCTGCAGGGAATTGATATGATTAGCCAGTATATCAATGCCATTTGGGACGAGCAGTGTTATTTGATGAAATTTCCCAGAAATTATATTATTACCGAGTTGCGTTCCTTTCATCCACAGTATGAGAGAGAGTTCTTTAATTTAAAGGAAATTGTAGAGCAAAACCTGCTTTAAGGGAAAGCAGGGTAAAAAAAGAGTGGGGAGAGCGAAAAAAACTCCGCTTCCCCCCTTCCAATCGTTCCGGCGTCTCTTCGCGCGGATACCCATAACGGTTCATCAGGACACTGATGCTGATACAAGTCAACGATGAACCCTTTGGATTACTTACAGTAAATTTCTATCGCTTTTGCAACAAATACAGCTGTTCCGCTTCCGGCAGCCTTATCAATATTTTCGGTAAATTCTCCTCCGGAAGCATACATTTTTCCCAGACCATTTAATATCTCATTTGAGCATTTATAAAAATGCTCCGAAATATAGTCTTGCAGTTTTTTTACCTCAAGTTGTACTTCAACATTCTCAGGTTTCTTATCTGTCATTTTTCCAAACTCTACGAATATAAGCATAAGATTCTGCCAAGCAATTTTTTGTTCATCAGAAGACTGATTGATTGCCTTTTCTTCATATTGCTTATATTCCGAAGTCTGTCCCCATTGCTCTTTTGCTTTTCTTGCGTACTCGTCCATTTTTGTTGTGTCAAATACATTAAAATCCATTTTATTCACTCCTGTTGTTTTTATTTTTCGAGCGAAATCAATAAGATTTTCAAGATGCTCTTTTTTCATCATAAGCATATCAATTTGCTGTTCCAATGCTTTTTTTCTTTCAAAATTGGGAGCATCAATTATCATCTTAATTTCCTTTAATGGGAATTCAAGCTCTCTAAACAGTAAGATCTGTTGCAGTCTCTCCATCGCTGTATCGTCATACAGTCGATATCCCGCCTCTGTATATTCAGTTGGAGGCAAGAGACCTATGGTATCATAATATTGTAGAGTGCGTATACTCACTCCGGTCAATTTACTTACTTCATTTACTGTCATCATTTGCTTTTCCCTCCTCTCGATAAGTATATCCTAAACTATTACGTAACGTAGGAGTCAATAGTTTTTTCAAAAAATATTACAAAAAAATATTACATATCAATTACACCAATTTTATAATCCAACTTTATTTTGTCTGAATAGTCATTTCACATTCCGAAGTTTATTTCATCCATCCCCATACACCAATATCTTTATTTTATCCCTTTTTATCCTGACTTCAATAGCCCCGGTTTCATCCGTGCGGTAAACTGTTGTGCCTGCTCCCTGCAGTCTCCCGAGGGTCTCCTCATGCGGATGCCCGTACCGGTTGTCCTTTCCGCACGAAATTATGGAAATCTGTGGACGTACTGCAGTAATAAACTCTTCCGAAGAGGCTGTGTGTGACCCGTGATGAGCAACCTTCAATACTTCTATCGTCTCTGATCCCGGTATCCGGGTACCCGCCAAAGCTTCTCCGAATACTCCCTGTTTCAAAAGCCTAGCCTCGCCTGCCTTATCCATGTCTCCGGTCAACAGCATATCAAACTCCCCATAGGTTGCCAGTAACACCATGGAAGCTGCATTTTTATCGGTATACACGATACCCTCTTCCGGTGCCAGACACAAAATATCCAGTTTCTTTCCTACCTTCATCCTGTCGCCAGACCTCATAGAATAAATCTTCACATTTTTCTCCCTTGCCAGTTCCTTCAGCTCCGAATATGCAGCATCTCTTTTTCCCTGTTTTGAGAGTTCAGCATCCTCCTCGTACAATTCCGGTAACACAATACTCTTTATTACCGGCGTGCCGGAATACCCTGCAATACTTTCGGAATATACCGAACAGAACGGCATAGCCTCTAAAATTTCTTTCATCCCGCTGATATGGTCACTGTCGGTATGACTTACAAAAGCGCAGTCGATGACACGGATTCCCTGTGACTTTAGATACGGAATCATACGTTTTTCTCCTACGTTTTGCACGCTTGTACTGCCACCGTCTACAAGCAATACGGCTCCTCCCCTCTCTCTCAGTATAATACCATCCCCCTGTCCCACGTCAAGAAATACTGCCTCAAATTTTGCTTCCGGCAACGGCAGAAGGCAAAGCGGCAGTCCCAGTAAAAACACGTACACTGCTCTTTGCCTGCCCGGTGAAGCCTTAAAAAGCCGGAAGCGCTTCCGGAGGTACAGACATAATGCAAGCAATGCAAAATACGCACCTATCTGCCACACCGTCGGTCTGCCGAAAAGCAATAAGGAGCCCGGTAGCTTCTCCATCCACCGGCATAGTGATTCATAAATCCATAGAATTCCGCGGGCACCTCCCGCAAAAAAATATCCTGCCCATGGTACAAGTAACCCACACACGCCACATAACAGCCCACACAAAAGTAAGACAGTCATAAGCGGAACTACCACCGGATTTAACAAAAAACCATACGTCGGATATTCAAAAAAATGATACACGGTAAAGGGAAATGTCGCTGCCTGAATGGCCAGACCAAATATCGCTTTCGTTCTGATTTTTTCTTTCACAGACTCATACCATCGTACCCATATACTTCCTGTCCTCTTCGCAATCCGTACAGCCTCCTCTATTGCTTCCTGTTCTGCCGTTTCTGCAAATACTGTTTTAGCTTTCGCTCCCGACATCTGTCGAAGCTTCTTCCCCTGCAGCTGGTCTTTCTCTCGCTCCCGCAGCAGTACCGCCAACACAGACGCCCCGTAAGCGGCTGCATAGGATAACTGAAAGGATGCCGTATAAAGAGCTCCCGGACTCTTCCACAAAATCACAATAACACTTACCGACATTGCAGACAGGGTATCATAGGTCCTTCCGAGTGCCGTTGCCAAAAGAAGCAGCAGAAACATAATCACCGCACGTTTGGTAGATGTTCCCGCCTCTACAAATGTCCCGTATAAAACAACTCCCGCACACGCTGCCGGAATTGCTCCGTTTCGTCCGAGAATCGTTTTTCTAAGACCTTCATATAGTGCCATTCCAATCATAGAGACATGAAGTCCCGAAATAGCCAGAATATGCGAGATACCTCCCCTCCGGTAAAGCTCCTTTGTATCCTCCGATACTAATGTACGTTCTCCCAGAAGCATAGACGAAATAACGCCGGCACCTTCCTCGCCGAGATACGTGATATAATGATTCAATAATTTGCTTTTTGCCTGGAATAGTGCCTGATTGAGGCGATGATAGGATGCATCCGTTATCCGAATGGTTGTCCCCTGAACTGCTCCTGCAATCCCCAAAGAAAAATAATATGTTTTTGCATCAAAGCCTCCGGGATTTGATGCCTCGTCAAATGTACTCCCCTTCCCATAGACAACAATCTGCTGTCCATGCTTTAGTTCCCCATTTTCCGCAAGGATATCCTCTGTGTAAATCAACAGCTTTCCCACGGGGGAATATACCGTTTCTTCTCCGCTGTAAGGAGCTGCCCTTGCATTCTCCAGTTCCAGCCGGATTCCGCTTCCCGTCCTCCGGATACGGGACACCGTTCCCTCTGTCAGCACCTCCCGTCCGCTTTCCATACACGCAGCAAAGGCAGAAGCGTTCTTCGTATACACAGCTGTTTCCCTGTACATTACAAAACATCCGCACAGCAGGAAGCAGGGAACCAATAATAATAATCGATCTGCTGCGGACACCCGCCGTTTTCCCTTGTGCAGGCTTCTCAAAAAGGAAAGACACACCAAAAACAGACCGCCCGCAATTCCTACTGCCGGCCAGGCAGAATCGCCCCCTGCACTCCGACCTAGAAGCTTTCTTAGGACGATTCCCAGTACAAACGCGGCAGCATAAAGTACCGCCGGCCGTTTCATTTGTATTACCCTTTTCCCTATCATACTTCTCCTTTCGTTTATTCTTTCTCTATCACATTTAAATTACGCTCATACAAAAGCGTCAGATCCATTTTCTGAAACAGCTTTTCCTGCTTCCCCTCTACTAAAAACTGGACCTGATAAACCCCCGGCAATTCCGCCAGCGTATTAACAACAGAATAAATGACAACCTCCTCCGATACCTCAGGAAGCTTATCCAGAAACTCCCTGCTGAAATCCACAGTACATACGTTATCCTTTGTAACCACACTGCGGATTTTTACTTCCTTCGAGAGTACCGGAAGCATATCCTCCGTTAGCGGACCGTCAATCAGCTGCTGTAACACTATCTTTTCCTCTGCTTCGGAACCGGTATACGGAATCTTCAGATTTGAGGCAAGCAAGGCCGTACCTTCCTTATTTGCATAGTATACTTTCGCATACAAATACTGATAATAACTGGAATCCGGGCCGGTACTGTCTATGAAATCCGTTTCTTTCATAATTCCCACCGGCATATTCTGCGCGTTCATTAACGGCTGACCTGCCACATAAATCTCTACCGCATCAATCTGCTCCGTCTGACAAAGCGTCTTTACAATAGCAGCACGCATCAGAACCTCACGGATTCCGGTCATAGCTCCGTAGCTTTCATCAAAAAGCAGAGTTACCAGACCATTTGCTTCAATAAACACGTCAGGAAACATTACCGCTTCGGGAATCGCAGCAACATGCCCCTCCATCAACGGAGTCTGCATTTTCCTTAGAAGCTCCGTGACCAGTTCCGCCCCTTTATTTTCCTTTGTGTCATACCACTCCTCTACCAGACCGGTCTCTTCCTTGTTTGTATAATACACTAAGATATCGCCTTCCCACAGTGTAGGCTCCGGACTTTTCTTACATCCGCCCAGCATAAGCAGTACTACGCTAAATACTGCTATCCAGTATTTTTGTTTCATCTCCTGCCTCCTTACTGCACTGTCAGAACAAAGCTAAGCGGAATCCGCACCGTAAAAATGGAGCCAACCCCCGGTATGCTCTGTACCTTAATCGAGCCCTTATGCATCTGTACCGCACTTTTTGCAATGGACAGACCAAGACCTGTGCCCCCGGTCTCTCTGGAACGCGCCTTATCAACCCTGTAGAACCGTTCAAACACACGCCCCTGCTCCTCCTCCGGAATACCGATTCCCGTATCCTCTATCTTTACATAGAAATACTTGTGGTCCGCATTCAAAGAAACCATTACTTTTCCGCCGTCACGGTTATATTTTATTGCATTTTCGATTAGATTGGTAAAAACTAAAGAAATCTTTACCTCATCTACTTCCGCCAGTACCGTCCGGTAGCTTTCAAACACCATCTCAATTCCCCGCTTGAGTGCGAGCGGTTTCAACCGTTTTAAGATAATCTCCAAAAGCTCGTTAATACTTATTTCCGCAATATTCATTTCCCCTGACGTTTTGTCAAGCTTTACAAGAGACAATAAATCATTGACAATTTTTGCCTCACGGTCGATTTCCGCATTAATATCCGTAATAAACTCACGATACATCTCTATCGGTACATCCGGTTCCAGAACAAGCGAATCGGAAAGTACTTTTATTGCGGTAAGCGGTGTCTTTAATTCATGAGAGACATTTGAAACAAACTCCTGTCTGGATTTTTCGGTAGCAGCAACACGTTCCATCATATGCCCGACAGCATCTCCTATCTGCTCTGCCTCAAGATATCCCCCGGATTCGATTATCTGAGTACCGTCATAGGACTCCGTGACATGCCCGATACGCTCCGAAAGGGTGCGCAAAGGTCTGGTCATCGCACCGGAAATCACCAAAGCAACTACCAGAAGTACCATTGCCGCACCAATCATCAATACAACCATACTGTCAACAAACGATTTGTGCTCCGCAATAATATCCTCCAGAGAGCTCTCTAAAATAATGACACCAATGGCCTGTCCGGAATTTTCCGCACTGGCTCCTACCAGAATCGGCAGCACCACCTCTGTCATCCCTTCTGCCTCATTATAATAGGTCGTCATCTCCCCACGCATAGCACGAATCGGTTCCTCGGAAATCAGGGTTTTCCCAACCTGACGCTCCGTAGTATCCTTTACCACCACCAGACTGCTGTTTACAAGAACGATACGCCCTTTCATCAGACCTGCCAGTGCCTGCAACTGTGCCGTTACTTCCGGCTGAAGCTGCTGCTGCAGATAGCCGTTCTGTGCAATCTGACCTGCAAGAGCATTTCCCAGGTCTATTACCGATTCAAGTCGATTGCTATAGCTGCGGCTCCAATGCAACGATTTCATCATCTGCATTCCGGCATACAAAGGAAGCAGGCCTGTCATAAGTAAAATACCAATCAGCTGAATACGCATACTTCTGCATGCCTTAATTATTTTCTTAAGCCTTAAAAAAATAACCAACCCCCCATTTTGTATGTATGTAATCCGGTTCACTCGGATTCTTTTCTATCTTTTCACGTAATCTCCTTACATGAACATCCACTGTTCTTACATCTCCCGGATACTCATAGCCCCAGACAATATTCAACAGATTTTCCCTGCTGTAGACCTTGTTCGGATTCGTCATCAGTAATTCCAAAAGGTCAAACTCTTTTACAGTTAAGTTGACTTCCCGTCCCCTTAAAAAGACTCTTCGGCCATCCCGTTCCAGAGAAATCTCACTGAACGTAATCCTGTTCTCTTCCGTTTCTTTCTCCGCCTGTTTTCTGCTACGACGCAGAATCGCCTTGATACGGGCTTTTACCTCCAGAATGTTAAACGGCTTTGTGATATAATCGTCTGCACCATATTCCAGACCCATAATCTTATCAATATCTTCACTTTTTGCCGTCAGCATTACAATCGGCACATCAGAGAATTCGCGTATCTGCTGGCATACTTCGAATCCGGAAAGCTTTGGCAACATCAAATCCAGAAGAATCACATCATAAGCCCCGGCCTTGGCAGCGGCTACGGCTTCTTCTCCGTCATATGCACAATCGACCAGAAGTCCCTCCTGCTCCAGACTGAACTTAATCCCCTTTACGATTAACTTTTCATCATCGACTACCAAAACTCTCTTATCCATGTTGCCACCTCGTCATTCTACCTCAACACACTCTTTTATCCGCTCGAACATTGCCTCTCCGATACCGGACACCTTCTTTAGCTCATCAATACTCTGAAACGGTCCTACCTTTTCCCGGTATTGCATAATACTCTCTGCCTTTGCCTCTCCGATACCGCTTAACGTCATCAACTCCGTAAGTCCCGCAGTATTCAGATTTACTTTACGGGTGCCGGCATCCTGTTCCGAGGCTCTGTCCTCTCCTGCGTATCCTGCAATGTGTTCCTTAAAAGACACCTCTCCCGTCTCCTCCAACGTAGGAACATATACCTTCTGTCCATCGGTCAGATACGCCGCCAAATTATGATATGCCGTATCCGCACCTTCACCGAACCCTCCTGCCGCGGTAATTCCATCGGACACTCGGCTGCCCTCCGGCAGGGAATATACGCCTTCTATCACTACCGCACCGCATATGTGTACAACGATTCCCCCATTCCGGTTTGTTACCATACTATCTCTTTGCTCTTCCGTACCGGGTGATACCGCATCGGCTGCCGCAGCATTTTCCTTAGTCCTGTCGCTCCGCTTCTCCAACACGACACTCCGGTTTTCCCGGTCTCCGTAGCGAAGACAAAGAAATACCGCACCGCTGACAAAAATAAAACACAACGGCAGAATCAACTTCCATTTCATTTTTTTATCCATACATCCTCCCATCAGGGAATATGAACGGACCTGTTCTCTCATTTTCTATTGTAACGGAACTCCCCGAAAAAAACAAGTGGTTTCGACCGGCATTTTCCCGGGAACTTCTGTGCAAAACAGGTATCGGTTCTATTTGCCTTGCGCGGATTTAAACCAGATTGCGCCGCCTGCCATCATAGCGGCGGCACAGAGCTTCTGCCAGGAAAACGGTACTTTTTCGGTTCCGAACAAACCAAACAGCTCTATCAGATAAGAGACAATTAACTGAGCTGTCACAATAAACATGGCCGACTTTGCAGGACCGAGCAGTGCAACACTTTGTATCACCGTAAACGTGATAAAAGCACCTAAAATACCTCCGAGCAGAAAATATTTCGGGCTCACCTGCAAAAGAGTACCGATACTCTTTTCCCGTCCGGAAACAAACCATGCCGCTATACATACTACCAGTGCGGAAAACTGTACAAAGCCTGTCGCCGTCCAGATACTGGTCTGCTTTGTCACACCGGCATTCCAGACTCCCTGTATACTCATTAAGGCGCCCGAAATAATCGCTACTATAAATCCTAACATCCCGATACCTCCTTATCACAGGAAGTATGTGTGTTTTTTTTACAAATATTCGTCCGGAAAGGGTTGTAATTCCGAAAAAGATATGACATGATAAAGATAAGCTTTTAACAGAGAAACGAGGAACCGCTATGAAAACAAACAGAGTGCAAAAAAAATTACAGCCAAGCTGTAAGAGATACTTTTCCCTACGAATTCTTTCCCTACGAATTCTTGCCCTGCTTTTCCTTTTTCTTCTCTCACCTGTTTCTGTCGTTTTTTACAGCATGGCATGTATGGGAATTTACAGCAAAATAAATGAGAACACAAGTCTTTTGAAGTCTGAGGGAATCAACCTTTCTATTCCGGGAGGTCTTTCTACCCTGCGCTCCGACTGGTATCCGTTTGTCATGACCTTCGAAGCAACAAACGGCTTTCGCCGCTTTACGGGAGATTCTTCTCTTTCTCTGACCATACTGTACAATTTCCCTGCTTTCTCTCCCTCCAGAGGCTGTAGCAGGCTTTACGATACATCCTCTCCCTACTACAACAGCTTTTACGGTGCTTATCTGGTGAAAGATTCCGATGGCGGCTGCTACGGCTTTACAGAACAGCCCGACGGTTCTCTCTATCCGGATGCAGAGACGATTGCCGAGGTTCCCAAATACGACTTTTGGAAGCTGGTGCTGTCCGAATTCGGGCTGTCCTCAAAAAAAGCTGTTTTCGACTGGAACATTGCCGCCATCTCTGAACCGATGCCCTATGCCGGTGAAGACGGTTTTTACCGTATCGATGCAACACTTACCGTAAACGGCTCCGCACATCACTCTAATGGATTTACTCCATCCTATCTTCAGTACGGAAAACCAAATTTTCCCGTAGACTCTCCTTTGGCACCGGTGCCGATGTATGGGAGAATCTACGGGAAATATCTGGAAGAAAAACAGGTTTCTCTCTTTTTTTATATTGTAGCTACGGATAAAGAGGTGCTGGAGGATTGCGATAAGAAGCTTCTTTCCGGAAGTACCCTGGACTATTAGCTATTATGCTCTGTCTGTATCCGCCTCCGAAGTATCAGATAGCTTACCAGACACACTGCAGCCCCGAACAGTACTCCACCGAAAATCATAAGCGCGCAATGCATAAAAAACTCATCCGGAAGTATCGTAATCACAGGATCGGTTCTGCTGTCAAAAATCCAGTAATTATTGCGAAAGAAAATTTTGTGAAAAATCACAAATACCCGGTCCCAAAAAAGTGCAACCAAAATTCCGAGTGCCACCGGCAGTCCGCAGGACAGAATAGCCGTCATTTTTAAATACCGGCACTCCTTTTTCTTTGCCATAAACACAATTCCCAAAACGCTAAGGACTCCCCCGAAGGTCGCCAGATATTTAAAGATATCAAATATCTCCTTTACCTCTTCAAAATGAATCTTTCCTGTTTCTGACATAGGAAGCGTAGGAAAAGACAGGTCACCGTCCTTCCACGCCATATTATAATCAATGAGTGCATCATAATTCTCTCTGATTTCATCTTCGGAATAACCTGAATACTCTGCTATCCTTAACTTCTCCATATCCCTATAATACAACGGCCGGAATGCCAATGTACCGACCACGGATATCCCGATAATCGTTAATGTCAGCACTATGGCAAGTCCCGCTTGTGCCCACCGGAGCCCTTTTTTCATTTCAAATAATCCTCGCATTTCGTAATCTGTTTGAATTTAGTATTTCATCTCTTACGCAAAAGGCTGCAGACTGCTCCGTATATCAGGTTGCAATGCCTGCAAACTGATTCTGATACAGTTTCGCATATTCACCGTTTTTCTTCAGAAGCTCATCGTGATTTCCCTCTTCCACGATAACACCGCCCCTTAATACCACAATCTTATCCGCATCGCGAATCGTAGACAAACGATGCGCAATAATAAGGCTGGTGCGGTTCTTCATGAGAGCCAGCATTGCCTGCTGAATGTGCATTTCGGTACGGGTATCGACATTGGAGGTTGCTTCGTCCAATATCAAAATCTGTGGGTTGGCAATAACCGCACGGGCAATGGCAAGGAGCTGGCGCTGTCCCTGGGAAAGATTACTGCCGCCCTCCGTAAGCACCGTATCGTAGCCATCCGGCAGTCGCTCGATAAACTTATCTGCTTTCGCTGTCTTTGCTGCAAATCGAATGTCCTCTTCCGTAGCATCCGGATTACCGTAGCGGATATTTGCGCGAATCGTATCGGCAAATAATACGGTATCCTGCAAGACAATTGCAATCGAATCGCGCAGTGTTTTCTTCGGAAGCTCCGTAATGTCCATATCATCTACATAAATCTTACCGCCGTCCAGCTCATAGAAACGGGTCAGCAGATTTACAATCGTTGTCTTGCCGGAACCGGTCGCTCCTACAATGGCAATTCTCTGTCCCTTCTTTACAGAAAGATTAAGTCCTTTTAATACCGGCTCTTCTGGCACATAACCAAACCGGATATCCTTAAACTCAATATCACCATGGATTTCACTTGCTGCTACAGACAGCGTACCTTCATCAATTTCATCCGGTGTATCCATAATTTCAAAGATACGCTCCGCGCCGGCAAGTGCCGTCATAATAGACGCATACTGATTTGCAATTTCGTTAATCGGCCGGTTAAACTTCTTGGAATACTGAAGCATTGCCTGAATATCACCCGGTGTCATGCGTCCGCCGCGAATCATAAAGAAAATACCAAATGCCGCAACCAGCACATACTGAAGATTTCCGAGAAAATTCATGCACGGTCCCATAATGGAACCGAATACCCTGGAACGGATGCTGGTCTTTCGCAATCCTTCACTAATCTCTCCGAAACGCTCAATTGTTTCCGGCTCTTTCCCATATGCTACAACGGTTTTATAACCGATTACCATCTCTTCTACTTCACCGTTTAATTTGCCGAGCAGTTTCTGCTGCTCTACAAAATAACGCCGCATAAACTTTGCCAGTTTTGCCGATACAAGCAACGTCAGCGGAACCGTAACAAATGCCACCAGCGTTACAACCACATTGCAGCGAAGCATAAAGAATAATGCACCGAAAAAGGTCAGGATGCTGGAAAACAAGGATGCGATGGACTGTGACACTGCATTCGACACATTTTCCACATCATTTGTCATACGGGACATCAAATCACCATGGCGGTGTCCGTCTGTTTCGGCAATTGACAACCGGCTGATTTTTGCAAACAAGTCATTACGCATTGCAAATACCGTGTCCTGTGAAATCTTTGCGGACAAAATACTTTGCAAATAAGTAAATCCGGCGCTGACCGCAAATAACAGAAGCATTTTTAATAGAATCAGCTTCATGCTGTCGAAATCAACAACAAACTTATTGTCTACGAGATGAATGGTATCAATGGCCTGTCCCTGCAAGGTCGGTCCAAACAAATCCAGCACCGTTACAGCACTCATCGTTAACAGAAGTGCAATCAGAAAATACTTGCTTCTACCGATTACTTTGACCAGACGGAGTAATGTCTTTCCTATATTCTTCGGCTTTTCTTTATTGAGTCTTGCTCCCATCGGGCCGCCGCCTCTGTGACCTCCCGGTCCCATTCCCGGTCCCGGCATCTGCCGGTTCTGTCCTGCCGCTCCCTGCGGCGGCTGTCCCTGCGGTGGCATGCCCTGTGGCGGTCTGTTCTGATTACTCATTTGCAGCACCTCCTTCCATATATGCACCGGACTTCATCTGTGAATCATAAATATCGCGGTATGTATCACTGCACTGCAACAGCTCCTCATGCGTTCCGCAATGTACTATCGTTCCTTCCTCAAGTACCGCAATACGGTCTGCCTGTTTTACACTTGCAATACGCTGTGCAATCATAATAATTGTCGTATCATCCAGCTTCTCCTTCAACGCGCGCTGAAGCTTACTCTCCGTCACAAGATCAAGTGCCGAGGTAGAGTCGTCCAGAATCAGCACCTCCGGTCTGCGAAGCATAGCTCTTGCAATAGAGACTCGCTGTTTTTGTCCGCCGGAAAGAGAAGCCCCTTTTTCCGCAATAAATGTATCATACTGCTCATTAAAGCCTTCAATAAAATCCGCAGCCTGGGCAATAGAAGCCGCCTCCTTTACTTCCTCCATGGAAGCCTCCGGATTTCCCCACCGTATATTATTCGCAACCGTATCCGAAAAGAGCTCGCTCTTTTGCATCACATATCCGATTTTCTCACGAAGAGCAGCCAGCTCATACTCTTTCACATCGACACCGTCAACCAGAACTGTTCCTTCCGTTGCATCATAAAAGCGTGGAATCAGGTTCACCAGAGAGGTTTTTCCGCAGCCGGTTGCTCCAATCACCGCCAGAGTTTCTCCTTTTCTGATTGATAGATTAATATTCTTCAGTACCGGTTCCCCCTGAGTCCCCGGATACCGGAATGTAACATTTCGAAACTCAATTGTCGAAGTTCCGTCCCCTTCCTTCACAGTTCCACCTTCAATTACCGGCTCCGCACTGATTACCTCATTGATGCGGGCAGCGGATGCCATGGCACGGGATACGGATTGGAACATCATGGATACCATCATAACAGACATTAAAATCTGGGTAACATAGGAAATTGCAGCCATAATAGAACCGGTTGACATTCCCGCATTTTCGATATGTATCTGAAAACCGCCGATGTAAATGATAGCGATAACTGCAAAGTTCATAACCAGGGTAATCACCGGTCCGAACAATGCCATAATCTTTAATACTTTAAAATTAGTTCCGCGAAGCTCGTCATTTACGTCTTCAAAGCGCTTGATTTCATACTCTTCCTGACCATATGCCTTTACCACTCTCGCTCCGGAGACATTTTCCTGTACGACAGAATTCACCTTATCCAGCTTCTTCTGTACCACTGCAAACAACGGAGTAGCCTTCATCAAAATAAGTACAACCATAAGAATCATTACCGGAAGCGCACATGCCAGTACTACACCGAAGCTCAAATCAAGCGTCAGCATCATCAGCGCACCGCCGATAAAAAACATTGGTGCACGGACACACATACGAAGCAGCATCTCCACAAACTCCACAACCATGGAAATGTCATTTGTCATTCGTGTTACCAGAGACCCTGTCGTAAAATTATCCGTCTGTTCAATGGACAAGGACATCACTTTCTTATACGCATGCACACGTAAATCCCTGCCGAAGCCCTGTGCCGCCGTTGCAGCCGTATACGCACAAAACACACCGAAAAATCCGCCGACAAGTACAATCACAAGCATCAAAAGACCGGTGCGGATAACATATCCCATATCTCCGTTTTGCAAGCCGCGGTCCACAATGCCGGACATCAATTTCGGCTGCATTAAATCCGCAAACACCTCCCCCATCATCATGAGGGGAGAAATGACCGCAAAAAACCAGTAAGGCTTCAAAAATCGAAATAGTTTTTTCATTTCTTTCCTTCTCCTTTATCATCTAGAACACTAATTCGTATTATAACTTTCAAAAAAAAATAAGTCAAGAAACAGTCGCCGACTATTCTGTGACTTATTTGTGAACATTTTCAAATCCTTGTGAAACGGCTCTCCAGACACCTCTGCTACCTTCCCGAACCGTGTCTTTTTTCGATATACATCCGTTCATCCGCACGGCGAACCAACTCTTCGATTTGTTCGCCCACACCAACTGCATATCCTACCGATGCATGAAAATCCGTCTGTTCCTTCTGGTTTATCCTGGCAAATATCTTTTTCCATTCTTGCATCACACGGCAAACCTCTTCCTCATTCACATTTTCCATAACCAGCACAAACTCATCTCCGCCGATACGGTAGCCGTGTCTCGATTCACTGCAAAGTTCCTGGATTGACAGCCCTACCGTTCGAATCAGGCAGTCGCCCACCTCGTGTCCGAACGAGTCATTTATCTTTTTCAGACCGTCAGCATCCCAGAACAAAACACCAACCATATTCACCATAGGATAATGCTTTTCCACCATTGCTATGTACTTATTTTTATTATACAGGCCCGTCATCCCGTCTATCTCGCTCAGCTTTTTCAGCTTAATCTCCTGAATCTCCTTTGCGGCAGAAGCGCGTACCGCATGGCTACCGATAATAATTACCGCAAATAAAATCATACAGCGCGGCAATGCATAATACAATGGCAGGGTCCCCCACGGATTAGTATTGATTGCATCAAACAGTGCCATTTCTTCTCCTGCTTTCACGTACTGTGCCATAGGTCCTGTGGTCAGTACAAGCATATTCGCATCACACAGTCCATAAAAATATCCCGCCATTGTGCTGAAAAATATGCTTACTATCGTAAGTCCGTAGGTATAGTACACCACTTTCCTCTCATAATACTGCATGGAATAGCAAAGCGGAACAGCGGCAACTAGTACTGCCTGATACGTCAGGAAAGTACTGACCGTCGTCGAAAATAATACGGTCAATAATAACAGAACATACTTAATCCACGGTTTGTCTGCCCCACCGATGCGGCACACCAGATAACATGCCAGCGTAATTAACAGACTAATCGCGTAGCTAATATTCATCAGACGGGAATCAATAATAAAGATATGAAATACATTTAACAACCATACCACTGTTAAAATAATGAATGAATTTCTTTGACACTTTACTGTATATCGGTTTGACTTTGCTTCCAAAACATTCAGATTGGTAAGTACACCGTAATCATTCATCTCCTGTCTGCTCCCTCTTTCGAATTTCTGTACCTCTCTATATATTCTACGCTATAAATCATAAATAAGCAAGAGGAAGACTGGTTTTTGTAGCTATATTATTTTTTATAAAGCGCATATGCGTGATTTAACGGTCCGCTTCCTTTCCCTAAATCAAGCATCGCCGAAAGTGCTCCCGACAGATACGTTTTGGCGCAGGAAACCGCCTCCGGTAATACCATGCCCTTGGCAAGATTGGAGGCAATTGCCGAAGACAGTGTACAGCCTGTCCCATGCGTATTCGGATTTTCAATATGTTCTCCGAGGAACCAGTGCACTGCCTTATTATCATACAACACATCATTGGCATCATTTCTGCTGTGTCCGCCCTTACAAAGAACCCCACAGCCATACGCCTCTGCGATTTTCTTTGCGGCCTGTTCCATCTCCTCCGGAGAATAAATTGCTGTCCCGACAAGCACCTCTGCCTCCGGAATATTCGGAGTAACCACCGTTGCAAGCGGAAACAGCTTCTCCTTCAGAGCCTCGACCGCGCTATCCCGAATCAGGGACATACCGCTTGTCGATACCATAACCGGGTCCACAACAATATTTCTTGCTCTATACTGTATCAGCTTTTTTTGTATCACATCAATCAATGCCGCATCCGACACCATTCCGATTTTCACCGCATCCGGAAAAATATCCGTAAAGATGCTGTCAAGCTGTAATGAAAGGAACTCCGGAGATACCGGAAATACTCCCTGAACTCCGGTTGTATTTTGCGCGGTCAGTGCGGTAACGGCACTCATCCCATATACCCCGTTCATTGTCATTGTTTTTAAATCGGCCTGGATTCCTGCTCCTCCGGAACAATCCGAGCCTGCAATCGAAAGAACCTTTTTCATCCTCTGACTCTCTCCTTTTCTTTCTTACTTTCCGGTAACAAACCTTGGCAAAGCTCCTCCCTCTGTCACCGACTTTGCTTTCTCCCTTAATTCTCCGGTCGCAGCAAAAATATCATCCGCCCCGAAGATTGCCGAAACCACTGCCACACCGGCCATACCGCCTCCCGCCAGCTCCGCGATATTGGACTCCGTAATTCCGCCGATTGCCACCGCCGGAATCGAAACAGCGGAACAGATTTCAGAAAGCTCCTCTTTTGTAATACGAATCGCATTTTTCTTGGTCGGTGACGGGAAAACAGCTCCCACTCCGAGATAATCCGCTCCGGCCGCCTCTGCAGCCTTTGCCTGTTCCACCGTCTTTGCGGTCGCTCCGATAATAAATGCCGCTCCGACTCTCGCCCGTACCTCAGAAACCGGAGTATCCTCCATTCCGACATGTACGCCGTCCGCTCCGCTCTTTAGGGCAACCTCCACATTGTCGTTAACAATAAGCGGCACCCCGTACCGGTGACAGAGTTCCTTTATCTCTCCTACCCTCTGCACATATTCCTCGTCGGACAGATTTTTCTCCCGCAGCTGCACCATGGTAACGCCTCCCTTTAATGCCTCCTCCACCTGCTCTGCCAAAGTCTGTCTTCCAGTCCATGCCCTGTCGGTTACCGCATAGAGCAGAAGCTGTCTTTTATCAAACCTCATTTGTAAAATCCTCCATATAGCTTTTTACTTCGTCACAACGCATCAATCCGCTCATAATGCAGCATCCTTTTGCTCCGGCATTCAGTACCTCGCGGTAATTGGAGGCATCGATTCCTCCGATGCCGTACACCGGAACAGTGACGTTCTCACATAGTTCTCGCAGAAAGTCTGTGCCGCGTCCCGGCAGTCCCTTTTTACAATCCGTTGCAAAGACATGACCTGCCGTAAGATACGTGCAGCCCAGTCTCTCTGCCTCCATTGCCTCTGGGAGGCTGTGACAGGAAGCTCCGATTACCGAGAACCTTTTCTTGTCCTCTTTTGACATTTCCCGCAGCACGGGAAGCGACAGATGAATCGCCTCTGCCCCAAGCTGTACCGCCACCTTTGAAAACGTATGAAGAATACAGGGGGTACCGTATGCTTTACAAATTTCCGTAACAGAAACCGCAAGCTCACGGTACGCTTCCTCGCTCAGGTCCTTTTCCCGCAGAATTACACCGGCAGGACGTTCCTTGGCAATTGCTTCCATTCTGTCAAGGAAATCCTCTCTGCACAATTTCCGGTTCGTCACACATACAATCTCAGACATACAGATAGTCATTTAAAACGGGCTGCAGACCCTCCGACGCAATATCCGCATACATTGTATCAAGACTGCGGTTATCATCAATTTCAAACTGCTCATCGCCCTGCGCGCCGTCCGACTCCTTTCCGCTGTATTTACTTTCATGATCACCGATACCGGTGGAAACACCTGCCGACACCTTAGTTGCCGCAATCTTTACGATACCGTTCCGAAACTCCGCACTTTCTCTTGACGATACCGTGATTCCCACAAACGGAAGGAAAATACGGTAGGCACACAAAACCTGACAAAGCTGTCTCTCATGTACATCCAGCGGATTGATTTTATCATTGTTGACAATCGGACGAAGTCTCGGACAAGATAATGACATCTCCGCATGTGGATACTTTCGCTGTAAAAAAAATACATGCAGAGCACTGGCAAGTGCATCCTTTCGAAAATCCGACAAGCCGAGAAGTGCGGAAAATGCCACTCCTCTCATTCCGGCGCGAAGTGCCCTTTCCTGTGCATCAAACCGGTACGGCCATACCCTTTTGTGTCCCATAAGGTGCAGGGTTTCATATTTATCCGCGTCGTAGGTCTCCTGAAAGACCGTTACATAATCGGCTCCGCATTCATGTAAATAACGATATTCTTCCGTATTGACCGGATAGATTTCAAGTCCTACCATGCGAAAATACTTTCTCGCCAGCTTACACGCCTCTCCTATGTACTGTACATCGCTCTGCACACGGCTTTCTCCGGTCAGAATTAAGATTTCCTCCATACCGCTGTCGGCAATCACCTTCATCTCATGCTCAATCTGTTCCGGGGTCAGCTTCATGCGGCGGATATGATTATAGCAGTTAAAACCGCAATACACACAGTAGTTCTCACAATAATTTGCAATATAAAGAGGAGTAAACAAATACACGGTATTTCCGAAATGCTTTCCGGTTTCCAGCCTTGCACGCTCCGCCATCTGCTCCAAAAACGGTTCCGCCGCCGGTGACAGCAATGCCTTAAAGTCCTCAATGGAACAGGTATCATGCTCCAGTGCTGCTCTCACGTCCTTTGCCGTATATTTGGAATAATCGTACTGATTCATATGCTCTATTACATTTGCGCACACATCGGACTGAATCTGCTCCATGTCCGGCAGATATTCCATATGATTTTTCCGGCAGGACGGATTCTGCTCCAATTGATGCTTTTTTTCAAGCGCCTCCGGTGACAAACAGTCTGAATCTACAAAAAAATCATTTTCCATCTCTGCACCTCTTAATCACGAAGAAATCCGGTCAACGGGTCCGATGCGGAAGCACCTCTGGTTAACACTCTGCCAAGACCTGCCAGATAGGCCTTTCTTCCCGCTTCGATTGCCTGACGGAACGCGCCTGCCATCAACGGAAGGTCCCCGGCGGTTGCAAGCGCAGTATTTGCCATAATGGCCGCAGCCCCCATTTCCATTGCTTCGCACGCCTGGGACGGTCTGCCGATTCCGGCATCCACAATAACCGGGAGATCTATTTCATCAATCAAAATCTGTATAAACTCCTTAGTAGCCAGACCTTTATTGGAACCGATTGGAGAGGCAAGCGGCATAATGGATGCTGCTCCGGCATTCACCAGATCTCTCGCTGTATTCAAATCCGGGTACATATACGGCATAACGACAAAGCCTTCCTTTGCCAGAATCTCCGTTGCCCGAACCGTTGCCTCATTGTCCGGCAGCAAATACTTACTGTCACGCATAATCTCAATTTTTACAAAATCACCGCATCCAAGCTCTCTCGCAAGTCTGGCTATCCGAACCGCTTCTTCGGCAGTTCTTGCACCGCTTGTATTGGGAAGAAGCGTCACTCCCTTCGGAATATAATCCAAGATATTTTCCTGCTCCTTTGTATTGGCGCGACGAACCGCCAGCGTAATAATCTCCGCACCGGCATCCCTTACCGCTGCCTCAATTAATTTCAACGAATATTTTCCAGAACCCAGAATAAACCGGGATGAAAATTCATGTCCTCCAATAACAAGCTTATCCTTTTCCATCTTCTTATCCTTCTTTCTAAAAATTCTCTTCAATCAGCTGCAGCACCTTATGCGCCTGATGTGCCGCACAAAGCATGACGCGGGAAGAAACAAGGCTCTCCTTTTCCGTCACTTCACTGACACCGTCTCCGCAGAGAAAGAAATGTTTCGTAATCTGTCTTGTCTGAATGCTGTTTGCATCACCCAATCCTGCCATCCCGGAGGCAGCTACCAGATATTTATCCGGAAATTCCGTAAGCACAAGATTGGTCAGCATCGCCTTCGCCTGCGCGATGTCAAATGCTTCGCATACAATATCCGCATCCCGCAACAGCTCTTTTGCATTCTGCTCATCCATACGGACCGTGTGCGTCTCGATTTCCAAATAAGGCGCTATTTCATGCAATACCTCGGACAGTGCCTCTGTCTTATCCATACCGAGCTGGCCGGCTTTATACTGCTGACGATTCAGATTTGATATATCCACCTTGTCAAAATCAATCAGATAAAGTTTTCCGACACCGGCTCTGGCTAACATCACGGCAATATTGGAACCGAGACCTCCGAGACCGCAGACGGCAACCTTTGCAGAAGACACCTTTCCCCACAGCTTATTTCCTATACGCTTTGCCAGTGCCTCCTGCATTTCTTCCTTTGTCGGAATCATATCAGCCACCTCCGACAAAGCTGACAACCTCCAAAGTGTCGCCGTCCTGTAAAATAGTTTCTCCGTACTGTGCCTTCGGAACGATTTCTCCGTTTCGCTCTACCGCAACGCGTTTTTCATCATAATTTTCGGATTGCAAATATTCTGCAAGAGATTTTCCGCAGACACTATACTCTGTTCCGTTAATCTTTACCATTCTCCCGGTTCCTCCATTCTTCTCCTGATTTGTCCTACCGTTACCGGCAACGGTGATATCAGCTGGCCTGCCCTCCGGTCCTTTATTTTTCTGTACAAAACTCTACCTTCTGTCCGTCGAGAATCATATTCGTTGTTCTGACGGCACACATCTTTCCGCACATAGAGCAGGTATGTCTGTCTGACGGCGGTGTACTTTCAAAATAGGCCCTTGCCTTCTCAGGGTCGGCGGCCACCTGAAACATTTCCTCCCAATCCACCTTATGACGGGCATCCGCCATCTTATTGTCAAGGTCTCTCGCATGAGGAACTCCCTTCGCAATATCTGCGGCATGGGCAGCGATTCGGGATGCAATAATGCCTTCCTTAACATCATTTGCATCCGGCAGTCTGAGATGCTCTGCCGGTGTGACATAGCAAAGGAAATCCGCACCGTTTGCCGCTGCAATGGCTCCGCCGATGGCAGACGTAATATGGTCATATCCCGGGAATATATCAGTCACCAGTGGTCCCAGTACATAAAACGGAGCCTCATGACAAATCCTCTTTTCCAGCTGCATATTGGCAGCAATCTCGTTCATTGCCATATGGCCCGGGCCCTCTACCATTACCTGTACATCCTTTTCCCAGGCACGCTTTGTCAGATTTCCAAGCTCAATCAGTTCGGAAATCTGTCCCGCATCGGTACTGTCATCAATACAGCCCGGACGGAGCGCATCACCGAGACTGATGGTAACGTCATATTCCCTTAATATCTCAAGCACCTCATCATAATGCTCATAAAACGGATTCTCATTTCCTGTCATTTCCATCCATGCAAACAGCAGGGAGCCTCCTCTGGAAACAATATTCATCTTACGCTTATCCCGCTTAAAGGCCTCCACGGTACGACGGTTGATTCCTGCGTGAATCGTCATAAAATCCACACCCTCCTCTGCATGAGCCCGTACTACCTTCAGGAAATCCTCTGCCGTTATTTCCAGCAAATCCTTTTCCAGATAACCGATGGCATCATACATCGGCACGGTACCTATCATTGCCGGAGACAGTTCAATCAGCTGTCTGCGAAATGTATTGGTCTTTCCGTAATTGGACAAATCCATAATCGCCTCTGCCCCATACTTTAAGGCAGTCTTTACCTTCTCCATCTCGCTGTCATAATTGTTGCAATCGCCCGACACGCCCAGATTCACATTAATCTTTGTTCGGAGTCCCTTTCCGATTCCCTCTGCCGAAAGAGAAGTGTGCCTTACGTTAGCCGGAATTGCAATCTGGCCTAACGCAACCAACTCACGAATCTTCTCCGGTTCCGTGTACTCCTTCTTTGCTACCAGCTCCATTTCCGGAGTAAGGATTCCTTTCTTGGCAGCCTCCATCTGTGTTTTGTACGTTCTCATAGTATTCTCCTTTATTTTTCTTGGGATTGAAAAAAGAGAGACCCGACGGGCCTCTCCGTAATAAAATCAAGGTATGACTTCCTACGGCGGCATTATCCGCATCAGGTTAAAGGGTCGAAGTTCGATTACTTCCTCTCAGCCCGCTTTCACAAGCTCCCCTGTATTTCTCTTTATTTCCATCAATTATCTTGATGACGTATCAATTATATCGAATGTGCTTTCTCATGTCAAGGAAAAACTAACCGTAACACTGAATTAGTCAGCGCTTCCTTAGAAATTCCTTCCGTTCCAACCCCAGTCGTTTACACCGTGATAGGTCACGTAAACCGCATTTCCCGGAATCCCGAGTTCCTTCTCAAAAAGCTTACAAATCTTCTCCGTAAGACTTTCATAAGCACTGCGGGATGCCACTCCGAATAGGCTAACGGAAACATAAGCCCCCTTTTCCAGCTTCTTTCCGCCCATATACAAGTCATAATTGTCCTCAAACCCTACCATTAAAAAGCTTTCCGGCTTTCCGATTACGGACACAAGCTTCCCAAATTCCGATTTTAACACATCCTTCTTTTCCTGTGGTACAGGTACTGTAATTTTCGAATCAATAAACGGCATTCTCAATTTCTCCTTTCTTTCTGTTCTTTTCCTTATACATTCTCTTATCTGCCTTCTGAATACAATCCTCCAGACGGGTATTCTCATCCATCCTTATGAGATTGTAGCCGTAACTGACAGACAAAGCAGCTTTTCCCTGATGTTTGGCATTATACTGTTCAATTGCATGTAAAACCCTATCCCAGTACTGTTTCACTACGGTTTCTGAAGATACCGGTCCAATCACAACAAACTCATCTCCGCCATATCGGATTACATAGGCCTCTTCTGCCTCATTCTCCAAAATGTGTCCTATGGCTCTGATTACCCTGTCTCCTTCCGCATGTCCGAATTTATCATTAATCTTCTTTAAGCCGTCCAAATCGATAAAGGACAACTGTAAACGCTCTCCGGTTCCGATA
>JAQXOR010000138.1 GCA_029099805.1 Lachnospiraceae bacterium | reverse complement strand
TATGATGTATTCCATATTCCCCGCAGCATACTGCGGCACACTCAATCATTTGATTTGTCTCCTCTGCCCGGCACTCTCCTTTTGTTACCAAAATTACCTCCCCATAATTTTCCTCACCGTCCATACTGAACAGGCGCAATTCTCTCAGAACAGCCAGTGGGAGCTGCTGTCCCAACCGTTCCTGCAGTTCCCGGTATTTTTCCGTCTCAAGAGGAGAACGTACCGTCAGCACGCAGAAAATCTTCCTCAGATTCCGCGCCACCCCACAGAAAATCACCAATGTCATGCAAATAGAGAGCACCGAATCGAGTACCGGCAAGTCAAAAAAGCACATCACACATCCTACAATAAATACCGCAACCCATGTCAATACGTCCTCCAGCATATGCATACTGATTGTCCGTTCGTTGATATTTTTCCCCTTGGAGGTCAAAAGCATTGCGATTCCATTCATCAGAATCCCAAATATCGCAAAGAAAAGCATTCCCCGCCCATTGATCTCCCGGGGAGCAAAAAAACGCTGAACTGAAGTAACTATCAATATCACGCCACCGGTCAGAAGAATCAAATTGTTTACAAGTCCTGCCGCAACCGAAAATCTCCGGTAACCGAAATGATAACGTTCATTCGGAGGTTTCTTCGAAAACTTCTCCATCCGCCACGCCATACCGAGCGCAATACAATCTCCAAAGTCATGAATCGCATCCGAAAGAATTGTTACACTTCCCGTCACTACACTTCCCCAGATTTCAACAAACGTAAAAAAAAGATTCAAAAGAAATGCTAAAAGAATCCGATTCTCGGATTTTCTGACCTTCAGTCCGCAATCCGGTGTACTTTTTTTCATAAAAAGGGACCGCCCTTCGTTACACTTACAGTACAGTGTATTCCGAAGAACGGCCCCTGTGATTATTCCGGAGGCTGTCGCGCATATAATTTGTGCGACAGCCCCTTTTCTTTTAGTAAATAAACAACTGGGTAAAATAGTTAACACCCTTTGAATTCTGTCGGTAGCCGACACCAAGCTCCTTGAAATTCTTATTCAGAATATTTGCCCGGTGTCCGGCAGAATTCATCCAGGCGGTGACTACTTCCTCCGGAGACTTCTGTCCCCATGCGATGTTTTCTCCTGCGTAATGATACGAAATGCCGTGGTCCTGCAACACGGAAGCAAAGTATCTTCCGTCCGGTCTGGTGTGGGAGAAGGACTTCTCAATCTCCACAGAGCGTACCTGTGCTGCCTTGCTCAGAGAGGCAGAGTACACTACCGGGGCAAGTCCCGCTGCCGCACGATGCTCGTTTACAAGCTCTGTAATACGCATTCCGTATACATAGGCAATGTCCTGCTCCTCCGGCTTTTCTTCCGGCAGTTCCGGTACCTCCGGAAGAATCGGCACATTTCCATCCGGCGTACCCGGCTGCTCCGGCACGTTTTCCTCCGGCGTCTCCGGCTGCTCCGGCACATTCTCCTCCGGTGTCTCCGGCTGCCCCGGCACGTTTTCCTCCGGCGTCTCCGGATAATCCGGCTTCTCTGCTCCCGGCAGATTGCCGCATCCCATCTGGGAAAGCAGGTCCCGGATGTTGTCGCACCCTATATTCATCTGCTGTAGCTTATCCTTCAATTCCTCTATTGTACTGCACTGAATCTGTGTTCCTTTTATCGAAACCACTGCTGCCTGTGCTTCCGATACGCCTCCTGTTGCAACTAACAGCGCTGCCGCCATTGCACATACGCTTACCTTTCTCATACGTTTCTCCTTTCTTCCTTCCACCCGGTTACGTATTTCCCCTATCTGGCACGGGTACCCTGCCACACCGTTATCCTAACACAAATCCACGGAAAGGTACATAGTAGAACTATGGAAAAAGGCGCAGAAATTTCCTGCGCCTTTTCCGGATCCGTCCTGCCGACTGTTTCAATATTCCTCCCGGACTTATCCCTTATTCCAATTGAAATCAAATCATTCCTGCCTGTTATCCTCAAGCAACACCTTTAACAGTGCCTGACATCCGCGAAGCACATCCCGGTACGTAGTTGCAAAATCTCCGGTATACCACGGGTCCGCCACATCCCCGCCTTCTCCTGCGAAGGAAAGCAGCTTATAAATCTTCCCCTCCGGGTCGCCCTCCGCAATACGGTTCATATTGCGAATATTGGCGGTATCCATTCCAATCAGATAATCATAATACGCATAATCCGCCTTGGTCATCTGTACCGCCCGGTGCGGCACTACCGGAATCCCTCTGTACTTCAGTTCATTCACCGTCCCATAATGCGGTGAATTGCCAATCTCCTCGCGGCTCGTCGCCGCAGACTCAATCTCAAATAAATGCTCAACATGAGCTTCCTTTACCAAATGTGTCATGACGCTCTGCGCCATCGTGGAACGGCAGATATTGCCGTGGCAGATGAAAAGTACGCGTATACTCATAAAAACTCCTTTCAAAATGCGCTGTCCTGCTGCCATTTGCAGCGATTTGCGCGGTGTAAATTCTTCTTTATGTATCGGTCATTTCTGTACAAAAAATGCAAAACTTAGCAAAATATTACAAGATGTGTACAGCAATCGTAGTAGAAACGGAGTAAAAAGTGGGTGGGGTTACTACTTGTCTTAAATTTTATCATATATATTTTTACACCGCATCATTCATTTATCTTTTTATTCGGAGCACCACAGCACTTTTTATATTTTAAACCGCTTCCACACGAGCACAAATCATTAGGATATATCTTTTTTCTATGTGCTATAGGTAAGTTTGATGCATTTCCATTATCACATGAAATATTTATAATTTACTATACTTATCGCTCTTCCCTTTTGCCTTTTCGACCGGATATTTCTCGTTGTTAATTCTTATTTTTTCCTGCACTATTTCATCTAAATCCAATCCGCAGGCATCAGCCATAAGTACACAGTAATTGATTACATCGGCAAGCTCCTCTTTAATCTTATCCTGCTTTCGCTCGCAAGAAGTATCAGAACCGCTCCACTGAAATACCTCTAATAGTTCTGCTGCCTCCAAAGAAATAGAAATTGCCAAATCTTTAGGATTGTGAAATTGTTTCCAGTCACGATCATCTCTAAATTTTAGAATCTGATTAATTGTTTCCTGTGTCATTCTTATCCTCTACTTTTTAATCTTTCTTTTAAATATGACGCCAGTTCACTATCTGTACAATATACATAGCATCCCTTCATTCCTCTGGTCATTAAGGTTCGATATGTATTCTTTATGATTTCGTCTGCTAATTGACTTGCCTTTTCAGGATCATCTTTTGCCAAACCTTTTATTCCCTTCATAGATTGGTCTGTTTTTGCACGTTTTGAATAGTCTGTAACGATTTCTCCATTCTCATATCTCATATCATCACCGATTATTACGCCTACATAATCAAATTCCAATCCCTGAGAAGTATGAATGCATCCTGCCTCATGTACTGAATCTGGATTAATTGCAAATGCATCTCCACCATCTAAATTCCAACTTATACCATAATCTCCAATCTTTATATCATGATAATTCACATCATTACGTGTATCTTTTGGCCAATTCCAACAGTATCCAGCTAAAATACGCGCTCTGTTTCTAATTCTATTTTTTTCCATTACTATATGTTCCATTTCTTTGGGGGAATCACATATTCGAATGTCATAGTCAATTCCTTCTAAATCATAGTTAGCAGTATCGCGAATTTGTAATACATCATCAATCCATGCAAGGTATCCATCCGATCCGTTACATCTAAATTGCGAAACGAGCTCCATTTTTATTACTTCAGAATTTTCTCTTTCTGCCCATTTTTCAATTTCTGCTATGCTTCCGATATCGCTGGTGGTAACTCTTTGACTTTCATCAATAAAAAATACACTACACCGCGACGCGTGAATAATCTCCTTAATCTGATTTTCTCCCATATTTTGAAACATACCGGACTTTTCATTTAATCTGTGTGCTTCATCAGCTAAAATGGTACCCACAGAATTCATCGGTGCTTCTGTGTAGCAACCAGATCCTTTAAATAGGTTATCCACACTACTTTTCTTCATTGTCCCCTTTAGTTTATATCCATAAACAGTTCTAGGGGCCGCATTTTTCGAAACATATTGTACAAACTGATTTCTTTTAGTAAGCTCTGCTAATAAATTAATTGCAACAACTGTTTTCCCTGTACCCGGTCCCCCTTCAACAATAATAGTCCTTTTCTTACCATCCTTTTGGCATTTTGTTGAAAGGCTTAATATGTTTTCATAGACGACCTTTTGCTCGTCCAACATTATGAATTCTTTGTTTCCTTTAAGCATTCCACTAATAGAATCCTGCAATTGTTTCGATGGTCTAATTTTTCCATGCTCAATTTTTACCAAGGTATCCTCATTGTCTCCAGTTATTATACTTTTCTTAATGAAGTTCCTTAATGCATCTCTCTGTCCATAAGTAAATGCCGGTGCATCGGCTAATACTTCTTTATACTGTTTCGCATCCAACGGATCATTCTCTACTCTTGGATAATTATGTAGATATGCACACGGATGTAGTTCAATATCTGCATCTTGAACATATTCATTATAATCTTTTATTAATGCAGCATAAGACCATGCCTGATAACTTGGATGTACTACTCTTCTATTTGCTCCTCCTGTAAAAGTTTCAACAATCGCTTCCTGTCCCTCGATAGCCTGCAATTTTTCCCATTGCTTCAGTTCCACAATAATAACATTTCCTTTATTATCTTTCCCATATCCGGAAATCAGGAAATCAACTCTCTTGGATGTTTGAGGAATATTGTATTCTATTGCAACCCCAACATCAGAAGGTATATTAGAATCATTCAAAGTAATGTACATT
>JAQXOR010000137.1 GCA_029099805.1 Lachnospiraceae bacterium | reverse complement strand
GGAAAACACTGATTGTGTCACCCTTTTCTACTGCAAGTTCCTCTAATCGGCTACAAAGTGCAGCATAATTCTCCGTACCGTACTGTGCCGGCTCCCGAATTCCCAAAAAATTCAAATTCGGTCCGTTAATCACTAAGATATTCATAGTCTGTCTCCTTATCGTTTATTTTTCTGTTCTGCTTACATGTTGCTTGATTTCTTCTATTATGTCAGAAAAGGATTTCCCCTCTGTATTCAGACAATAATCCGCTGCCTGTTGATACACCGGCAGACGTTTCTCATATAACGGACGAAGCCTCTTTTCTCTGTCCTCTCCGGCTGCTAACGGCCGCCCGGTATCATTTTGTAAGCGTTCTAAAATCGTCTCAATTCCTGCCTCCAAAAAAATAACCGTTCCTATTTTATGCAGATAAGCCACATTTTCTCCGCGCATCGGCATCCCGCCTCCGGTGGCAAGTACCATACCGTTCGCAGAGCTTTCAAGACTCCTTAAAAGCTCTGTCTCTGCTATCCGGAACGCTTCTTCCCCATCCTCTTCAAACATTCGTGAAATTGTTTTCTGATAGATTTCCTCAATCATGGCATCTGTATCCCTGAATTCATAGGAAAGCGCATCTGCCAGCTTTTTCCCGACGGTACTTTTTCCGCATCCCATAAATCCGATTAAAATAATATTATTTCCTTTCATCTTCTCGTCCTTTCGCTTTCTGCTTCCGATAAAAATGTAATACAACCTTCTCTAAATATCTCTTTAATACAATCTGAAATTCTTCTTTTTTTCCAATCTGCTTTACAAGAACCGTGTAGATGCCTGCACGGTTCGCCCCCCAGATGTCCGTAAAAAGCTGATCCCCGATTGCTGCTGTCTGCTCCTTTGTTGTTCCGATTAACTTCATAGCGGCTTCGTACCCGCTGCGCTTCGGTTTCCCCGCCTTGTAGATATATGCCGCATCCAAAGGCTTACAAAAACTGCCTACTCTTTCTTTCTCATTATTGGACAAAAAACAGATTGCAAACCCCATTCTGCGTAATCCGTCTACCAAAGCAATTGCCCTTTTATCCGCCTTTGCGCCATGCTCCACCAATGTATTATCAATATCAAAAATAAGCCCGCGGTATCCCTGCTCATATAAACGCTCATATTCGGAGCTATACGCCGAATCCCAGTCCTCTTTTGGATACAGATTCTTAAACATGCCATCCTCCTTTTTCCGTTTACAAATACAAAAACTAATTCCTCGTCCGCTTTTTGTGTACATTCCGAATCGTCTTTTTTCTTCCCTGCGGTGTCGTCCTCTGACGTTCCGGCTGTCCGCCGGAGAACCGGCTTCCAGCCTTTCCCGAAGCTCCGGAGCCCTGCCCCCCGGCACCGTCCCACACCTGTTTTCTCGGTCCGCGCGGTCGTATCAGGCACTTTTTGTCAAAACCGATTAAATCTTCTCTGTGTGCCAGACGAAGGGCTTCTTCTACGAGCTCATAATTCTTCGGATTTCTGTACTGAATCAATGCACGCTGCATTGCCTTTTCATGCGGTGATTTCGGTACATAAACAGGTTCCATCGTACGCGGGTCCAGTCCGGTATAATACATACAGGTAGATATCGTAGACGGAGTCGGATAAAAATCCTGTACCTGCTCCGGCATATATCCGAGGTCCCGCAGATACTCTGCCAGCTCTACCGCTTCCTTCATCGTGGAGCCCGGGTGCGATGACATCAGATACGGTACCACATATTGTTCCTTACCGAGTCTGGCATTCATCTTCTTATATTCCTGTAAAAAGGTATCATACACCTCCCGACTCGGTTTCCCCATTTTTGAAAGCACCGCATCACAGATATGCTCCGGTGCTACTTTCAACTGTCCGCTGACATGATGCTCGCAGAGCTCCCGTAAAAATGTCCGGTCTTTATCATAGATTAAATAATCAAACCGGATACCGGAACGAATAAACACCTTTTTCACCTTCGGCAGTTCTCTTAATTTCCGTAATAACGACAGATAATCCTCATGACTCACCTTCAGATTCTTACATGGGGTAGGAAACAAACACTGCTTATTCGGACAAACGCCCTTTGACAGTTGCTTTTCACAGGCCGGAGCGCGGAAATTTGCGGTAGGACCGCCGACATCATTGATATAGCCTTTAAAATCCGGATCCCAGGTCATCATTCTCGCCTCTTCTAAGATTGACTCATGACTCCTGGTCTGAATAATACGTCCCTGATGAAAGGTCAGCGCACAAAAGCTGCACCCGCCGAAGCATCCCCTGTTGCTTACAAGACTGAATTTCAGTTCATTAATAATCGGAATTCCGCCGAGTTTTTCGTAAGACGGATGATAATTTCTCATATAAGGCAGGGAATATACCCTGTCCATTTCCGCCTGGGAAAGCGGCGCTGCCGGTGGATTCTGCACCACATATTCATTGGCACCGTACTGCTCCACCAGACGTTTTCCCGAGAACGGGTCTGTATTACAATACTGAATATAGAAGCTCCTTGCAAAAGTACGCTTATCCTCTTTTATCTCAGAATAGGACGGAAGCATCGTCGCATCATATACAGAATCAAGTGATGTCGCACGATATACGGTTCCTGCAATAAACGTAATATCCTTTACTGCAATTCCGGAGTCCAGTGCGTCTGCAATCTCTACAATCGAATGCTCTCCCATACCGTAAGACAGTAAATCCGCGCCGGAATCCAGAAGAATGGAACGTTTTACCGTATCCGCCCAGTAATCATAATGTGCAAGGCGACGCAGGGACGCTTCGATTCCACCGATAATAATCGGTTTCTTTTTATACACGCGACGGAGCAGATTACAATACACAATCGTCGCCCGGTCCGGACGCTTTCCGATGACACCGCCGGGAGTATACGCATCCTGAGAACGTCTCTTTTTTGCCACTGTATAATGGTTTACCATCGTATCCATATTGCCGGCAGATACAAGAAACCCAAGCCGCGGTTCGCCCAATATCTGCACACTCTGCTCATCCTTCCAGTCCGGCTGGGAAATAATTCCGACCTTATATCCGTGACACTCCAGCACACGGCTGATAATTGCCGGACCAAACGAGGTATGATCTACATAGGCATCCCCGATAATATATACAAAATCGCATTGCTCCCACCCGCGACGTTCCATATCTTCTCTGCAAATAGGTAAAAAATCCTTCATTTTATCTTCCCTGTCCTTTAACCTGACACATTTACGAGGCAAATACTCTTCACAAACCGGAGTTTTCCTGCCTGTACTTAATTCATTTACTCACTATTCTATACTAAAAATAATTTTTTTTCAATGTCTCCACACATTTTCGTTGAAATAGAGCATTAATTGATTCTGCACTAAAAAAAACAACTGGTTTGCTGCACGGCGCACTAATGACACTATCCCGGCAATTACCGTGACCGGTCTTACACCGGCAAGTATGATTCGGCTTCGTCGGACACGAGGAACAAAAAACTTTCTTATTACTTAATCATACAATTTGGAAAAAGAGACCAAACATACGCCTTTTCCTCTTCCTTAAGTCCTTGACTGAATCTAATCTCTATTAATTCTTCGAACCCTTGTATTTCAGTTATTGACTCATATCTTGCGGGATATAGGTATAAAACTTTTGCCTGTGGAAACAGACTTGCTATTGTCTCTATTGAAATATTCATATTTGATGCAATTTGAATATCCTCAGCCTTCACCTCTACATCAAAATAGTCTCCAACATTTAAAAAACCTAGCTTGATTGTATACCCCCTCCACTTAGTGTCTTCGGACTCAAGCAATACTTTTGTCAATTCCTCTTTGGTTTTTTTATGCAATCAAGTCGTTCTTCATAGTTTTTATATCGATAAATGAATATAATATAAATATATTTCTGCTCTGCATTCTCCTGAACACTATCCAAACGCCAACTTTTATTGTAATGCTCACTGCAGGACTTCACTTGCTTTTCCAGATCGGTTTGTGCACCTATATACCTAAATAAAAGAACCATCGCTGTAATAATGATTATAATAGTAACCCAACTTTTTTTCATAATAAATCCCTTACTATATTTATATAATATTTCCTTCCTCATGATGATATTTCAAGCATTGTTTGATATTTTACCTCATCAACTAATACTCCTGTTATAGTGACATAATTTTATTTACAAGGAATAGATTACCATAATTTAAACACTTACGTAAACATGACAAATTAATAATAGGACTGTTTTACCATATTCTATAAAAAGCAATCTTGACAATCATCTGTTGTTTTTCATAATTTACCTATACTAGGGAGCTATTTGGCGTTACCGGATATACTGTGGATGAAATCAACTTCGCTACGCAAATTCGGCGCGGAAACACTTTCATCAGCGTTTCCCTAGGTAAATAACTGCAATAATACGAATATTCCATCGCTTATTACACTTTAAACCGTTGCGCTTTAAAGTAAAAAAGCGTTGACAAATATGAAGTCAAGAGGTACAATACCAATAGAACAAAATTTCATTTAGATAAATGTAAAGGAGACTCTTATGATTATTGTAATGAAACCAAACGCTTCCGAGGAGGCAATCAATAATGTCGTTTCTTTGGTCCGTGGTCAGGGTCTGGATGCACACCTTTCTCATGGACATGAAGTAACAATTATCGGTGTTGTCGGTGACAAAACCGTACTTGCCGACAAGAATCTTGAGATTGCGGAAGGCGTTGACCGTGTTGTTGCCGTCACCGAAAGTTATAAACTCGCCAATAAAAAATTCCATCCGGAACCTACCGTTGTCAAAGTCGGAAATGCACTCATCGGCGGAGACAATCTTGTGCTTATGTCCGGTCCGTGTGCCGTAGAATCCGCAGAACAGGTCCTGGAAACTGCACTTGCCATCAAAAAAGCCGGTGCACAGATTTTACGCGGCGGTGCCTATAAACCGCGTACCTCCCCGTACTCGTTCCAGGGAATGGAAGAAAACGGACTCCGTTTAATGAAGGAAGCCAAGGATGCGACCGGTCTTCCGGTTGTTTGTGAGGTTACCAGCCAGGCCGCTGTAGACGCTGCTGTAAAGTACGTTGATATGTTACAAATCGGTGCAAGAAATATGCAGAATTTCTTTTTATTAAAGGAAGTCGGAAAAACCGGTCTCCCGGTTTTATTAAAGCGTGGCTTGTCCGCTACCATTGATGAATGGCTAAATGCAGCCGAATACATTCTTGCGGAGGGAAATCCGAATGTTGTTCTCTGTGAACGAGGCATCCGTACCTTCGAAACCGCAACACGAAACACGCTTGACTTAAGTGCTGTGCCGGTAATCCGTGCAAAGAGTCATCTCCCGATTATCGTAGACCCGAGCCATGCAACCGGTGTCAGAGATTATGTAAAGCCGTTAGCCTTTGCTGCGGTTGCCGCAGGTGCGGACGGACTTATGATAGAAACACATCCTTGCCCTGAAAAAGCACTTTCCGACGGTCCGCAGTCTCTTACCTTCACCCAGTTTGAAGAGCTTTGTGACCAGCTTCGTCCGCTTTCCGCTCTGATAGGTAAGTCACTTGCATAAAGGAGTTTTGCTATGAATATACAGTTTGGCTTTATCGGTCTTGGCTTAATCGGTGGTTCCATTGCCCGTGCCCTACGTGAAATAGAACCGTCCTGCCGGATTGTTGCCTATTCCAGAAAACCGGTACTCTCGGAGGATATCCGCAGTGCCATAAATGCAAACGTATTGGATCAGGCTGTTTTTACCGTAGAGGAGCTTAAGGATTGTAACTATATTTTTCTGTGCGCCCCTGTAGACAGTAATATCTCCTATCTTCCGAAATTAAAAGATATCATCTCGGATGATACTGTCATTACCGATGTCGGCAGCGTAAAATCCGGCATCCACGCAGCGGTAAAGACTGCCGGTCTCTCTGCCAATTTTATCGGTGGACACCCCATGACCGGGTCAGAACGCACCGGTTTTGCAAACAGTAATTCACTTTTGCTGGAAAATGCATATTATGCAATTACGCTGACGGAGGATTGTCCAAAAGAACGGGTCGAGAGCTTTCTTTCGCTGGTAAAGAGGATGAAATCGATTCCGGTACTTCTCTCTCCGGAAGAGCACGATGATGCGGTTGCAGCAATCAGTCACGTACCTCATCTGATAGCAGCCCAGCTTGTCAACCTCGTACGTACCTCTGAAGACACAGAAACCATGCGGCTGTTAGCAGCCGGCGGATTTAAGGACATTACGCGCATTGCATCTTCCTCACCGTCACTCTGGGAAAGTATTTTATCTGCAAATTCCGCATTTGTTCTTCCGGTACTGCGACGTTATATTTCTCTTCTTTCGGATGCGGAAGGTGCGCTTTCTTCGAATAACAAAGACGAAATCCGCTCCCTCTTCTTCGAAGCAGGGGAATTCCGCAATTCGTTGCAGGAGCGCAAGGGTGTTCTACCGGAAGCCTTTGTTCTTCATGCCGACCTACGAGATGAAGCAGGAGCGATTGCCACCTTTGCTACCATTCTGGCCAGTCACGGAATCAGTATGAAAAATATCGGTATTGTACACAATCGTGACTATGAACAGGGCGCACTTCGCATTGAATTCTACGACAGGGATTCCCTGGACCGTGCATTTACCCTTTTATCGGACAATCGATTTACAGTTTATCGATAGTCAAAAACCTCCCGTATACTTCCCTGTTATATGCAAATACTATGACAGAAAAAAATACAGGAGGTTTCTTTATGCAGTTTCTTCGTCCCATTCGTCGTTTTGGTTCAGATTTTATCCGTTGCGGATTCATCGGCTGGTGTATTGAATGCTTTTGGACAGGTCTTGGCTCTCTTAAAGAATGTTCCGGAGACAGACGTCTCCTGTGCCGTACCTCCGTATGGATGTTCCCGATATATGGTCTTGCCGCCTTTATACCAAATGTCTACAAGCGTATCAAATCCAGATCTCTTCTTTTTCGCGGAATCATCTATGCTTCCGCTATTTTCGGATGTGAATACACCAGCGGCATTCTCCTGAAACGCCATAATGCCTGCCCCTGGGATTACAGTAATGCAAAACTGAACTATAAAGGAGTAATCCGTCTGGATTATGCTCCCTGTTGGGCCGCGGCAGGTCTTTTATTTGAACGGGTGCTTTGTAAGAAAGAGCTATAGCGTAACTACCAGTGTATCATATCCCAGCTGCTGTAATTCCTGCTGTAACGAAACCGCCTCGTTCAGACTTTCCGTTCGCCCGGCACGTACCGCATAAAAGCTCCCGCTTCTTGAAATATCTGCAGGAATTCCGAGTGCCACTAACTCACGATAAAGATTATCCGCATTCTCCGGATTCCGGAACAGTCCGACCTGTACCGCATAAGCCTCTGACGACGGCATTCCTGCACCGTCCTCCGGTCCGATTTCACTGCCTACTGTCTGTAAGATACCGTTTGCGATAGCCTGTGCAGTATCCTCAAAACGAGCGTCGAGCAATGCATTGTCCGCATCTGTATTAATAAATCCCACTTCAACAAGCAGAGCCGGCATCTGCGTACGGCGAAGTACTGCCAGATCCCTGCGTATATTCAGACCAAGATTATTAAAACCAACTTCTGCCAGTTCCGCATTGATTGCCTGTGCCATCTCTGCCTTTGTACCGTTTTCGTCATACAATAGTGTCTCTACACCGGAATACTGATTATCCACCGGACTGGAATTTCGATGAAATGAAATAAAAAAGTCTGCTCCGGATTCATTTGCAATCTGTGCTTTTCGAACCGGAGAGTCATAGACATCCTCCGTTCTTGTGTACACTACATCAACACCGTTTCTTTGTAAAATCTCTCCGACTGCAAGTGTTAATGCAAGATTATCATCCTTTTCTCTGCGTCCCTCATGTACTGCTCCGCTGTCATATCCGCCGTGTCCGGCATCCAATGCAATTGTTACCGCCATAGAAACCTCCGATTTACGTTCTACCTATATAATACGGCGGCAACCGCTATTGTTGCATTATATCCCGAAACTATTTTTGCGAGAGTAACAGTAATACCCACTCACTAAATGTCTCCGCAAGAGCGTTTCTTTGCACAATCTCTCTTGCATACGCAGGCCTGTCAGTAATAATATTATCTACACCGATTGCCCTCATCCTCTTTAGTTCCCCTTCCTGATTCACATTCCAGGCATGTATTTCTTTACCGAGTGCATGTGCCTTTTTTACAACCCCTTCTGTGACATAACCGGAACGAATACTGAAAAAATCGGCCGCCTCACTTTTGTAAAAGTCCCCATATACCATGGATAAAATATAACCTGTTTTAATGGTACGATTCATTTCCTTTACCCATTCCAACTGCTGATAGGAGGACGACGTAATAATACAGCTGGCTTCCAACCCGTACTCTTCAATCAGCGTTACCACTGATTGTGCAAGCCTGATATCATCCTTTGTCTTTAGCTCAATATTAAACCCGATTTGTCCTCCGAATTCTTCCAGAACAGCATCAAGCCGCGGAACTCTTTCTCCGGAAAATCCGATTGAATAACTGCTGCCGGCATCATATTGTGAAAGTTCCTCATACGTAACACAATCAACATCCTTAAGCACTCTGGTCGTACGAAACAGTGCTCTGTCATGCAGCAGAACCGGCACTCCGTCCGCTGTCAGCCTGACATCTATTTCCGCATAATCTGCGCCTTCTTCTACCGCAAGTGCAATGGCTGCCATTGTATTTTCAGGTGCTCCTGACGATGCACCGCGATGTGCCGTAATACAGAGCTCCTCTAATACTTCCGAAAATATTACACTTTTATTTCTGAAAAAGGATACAGTCTGCACCACAGTCATTACTATAACAATTACACAGGAAACCCACAGACATATCTTTTTCCACTGCTCTCCCTTTGCTTTTTCCGGCCTTACATCCTTTTCAATTATACACTCCTTTTTTTTCCGTAATACTGCTCCACCGCACACATATTCATACACTACCGTATTCACGGAAGCAAACAGTATTCCGCAAATCAGATGGTACCGTTCAAAAAGGCGTAAAAAGAATCCCCCCGAAAGAGCAGCGGAAGTTGTATGCATTGCAATAAAGACACAGAAAAATATCCCCGCAAAATACACAATACTTTCAAAAAGAAACAGCACAAGTCCATTCCTTAATACCCGATGCAAAATACTTCGCCTCTTCGTTAATACCAGACCCATTATCCCTGCAAGTCCTAACATAAGCAAAAGAAGTCCTAACACCCACGGCATTCTCTCTGCCATGCTTTCTATGCGTGAAAGTCCGAGTAATACAAATAAAATACTCGGAAGATTAACCACGCTTACAAACAAAAGACATCGTAAAACCATTCCCGGGTTATTCGGCATATTTTGCAGGATATCGACAGTTTCTTTCACACTACCAAAAAACAACTCCTGAAACGAAATCTCGTAACCTTTCCTGCCATATTGTACCGCCATGCAGACTGCGTTCATTTCAAGTAAAACCAGAAATGAAACTACCATCAGTGTAAGAAGAAAGCAAAGCAGCACACAGGGAGACAGTATAAATCTAACCACATTCTCCTTCGTTACATAACTATATCCTGCCGCCCACAGGCAAATATTAAGCATTCCGCGAAACAGCGGAAAAGAAAAAGACAGACAGGCAACCTTGATAAAAAGTTCAAATCCGAACAAACTACGGATATTCCTTTTTTTGCCTGTCTGTCTCATATTGACTCCTCACATTCCCTAATTCATATAAATCAGATGTTCCTTCGGCTTTGCTGTATGAACCATATCCACCAAATGCAATACCGGTCCTTCTCCGCCATACTCTCTTTGATACTCTACCGAAACCTTTGCGGTAACTTTCACCCAGTCTCTTAATTTGAAATTATCTGCCTGGGCTCCTTTGCAAAGCATTCCGACAAAACCAATGTCATCCGCGCAGCAGGTCATTGCAAAGCGTCCCGGAACAAAATACCCCTTCGGAATATCTCTTCCTTTATAAACCATTGCGGTAAACCTGACTGTTTTTCCGGCATATTTTTGTGGCTGGTCCAGTGCATCCAGATAGAAAATACCGTAATCATCATCCTCAATCTCGATAATATCGGCATTCAAATCATACGGCAAATCTATTTCATCATCGAAACCGTCTTCTCCGTCCTCTGATTCAAAAATCACCTGTGCACGGCGATTCAGCGCACGCACTGCCTTACGAAATGTGTTACGCTTTGTATCCTTCGTACAACGGTTAAAAATCACCAGCTCAGTGAACGTAATCTGTTCTGCCATCATCTGACGCATATTGCTCATATACACTTCAAATGTACCGGCATCCGCCATTGTAATCATCTGTGCCAGCTCCCAGTCCTTCGGCATTCCTCTGTCGATAAATCCGGACATGCTCCAGGTACCGTTAAATTCAATCATGACACGGCTCGGACGATACTCATTATGACACTTTTTCAAAAAGGCCGGCGATAAATCTTCTTCATTCTCCACAGGAATTACAAAAACATTCTTCCTCTCCAGACTCTTTGTATCATACTCCTCCATTCCCTCTTCACAAAGTAAAAGAATTGTCTTTTCTCCGGAAGAGAAATCCGGGTCATCGAGTGTATTCTTAATAAATGTGGTTTTACCGCTTTCTAAAAAACCGGTAATAATATATACAGGTATCTCCATAGTAAGATTCCTCTCTTTTCCTGCTATGCCAGTTCAAACAGCACTTCCAGTGCACTTTCCTTTAACTGGGAGCCGATAACACAAATACGTCCGGTATAATCCGGAGTTCCTTCTCTAAGCTCAAATTCACCCGGTGTCAAATCAAAGTAAATCCAAGTACCATCCACAGCAGGAACCATACCCTTTGCGCGTAATATCATGCCATATTCTTCCGTATTTGCAAGCTTGTTTAAAATTGCACGCATCGATTCACGCTCATACTTATGCGGTGTTTCCTTGCCCCAACTGGAAAATACCTCGTCCGCATGATGATGGTGATGATGCTCATGGTCGTGATGCTCATGGTCGTGACATCCGCAGGTACAATCTTCTCCATGCTCATGATGGTGCTCGTGGTCGTGGTCATGATGATGTTCATGTTCATGCTCGTGGTCATGCTCATGGTCGTGGCATCCGCAGGTGCAATCTTCTCCATGCTCATGATGGTGCTCGTGGTCATGCTCGTGGTCATGCTCATGATGATGCTCATGCGCTTCATGAAGCAGTTCCTTCTCCATGGAAGACTCCTGCTCCATCGCAGAAAGAATTACTTTACCGTCAATCTCATCCCATGCAGTAGTAATCAGAACAGCTGCCGGATTCTGCGCACGAAGCTTTGACACAACAACCTCTGTCTTTGCAGCATCATACTTCTGTGTACGGCTTAAAATAATCGTCTTTGCACTCTCTACCTGATTATTGAAAAACTCGCCGAAATTCTTCATATACATTGCAGCCTTAGACACGTCTACAACAGTAGAAAAACTGTTCAGCTTTGTATCCGGTAACTCTGCCTGGACATCCCGTACTGCCTTAATCACATCGGAAAGCTTACCGACACCGGATGGTTCAATAATCACACGGTCCGGAGAAAAGCGTTCCAGCACTTCCTTCAAAGACTTCCCGAAATCTCCTACCAGAGAGCAGCAGATACAGCCGGAATTCATCTCCGTAATCTCCACACCGGCGTCCTTTAAAAAACCACCGTCAATTCCGATTTCACCGAATTCGTTTTCAATCAGAACTACCTTTTCTCCCTTATAAGCCTCTTCTAACAGCTTTTTTATCAGAGTTGTCTTACCGGCACCCAAAAAGCCGGAAATAATATCAATTTTTGTCATACCAAACGCCTCCAAAAACTATTTCTCACCTGTCGGCTGCTCCGAAGTACAATGCGGACAACGAGTAGCGTCAATTGCAATCTCGGACTTACAGAACGGACATACCTTTGTAGTCGGAGCCTTCACCGGTTCCGGTTCTTTATTCATATTGCGAAGCTTATTCATCCACTTTACAAACAGGAATACAACAAATGCCATAATCAGAAAATCAAGTACTCCCGCAAGAAAAGCACCATACTTAAAGCATGCTGCACCGGCCTCTTCTGCCTGTGTCAGGGTTTCATAGGTCTTTCCGTCTAAAGCGATAAAAAGCTTTGAGAAATCAATCTTTCCTGTCAGAAGACCGAGAAGCGGCATAATCATATCATTTACGAGAGATGATACGAGCTTATTAAATGCACTGCCGATAATCATACCGACTGCCAGGTCAATCATGTTTCCCTTAATTGCAAACTGCTTAAATTCTTTTAACATAGTATTTCCTCCTTAGAAGCTTCTGTATTCCTCTTTCGGAATACGTTTTCCTTACCAGTAAAGTATAGCACATCCTATTATTTTTTCAAGCCTTGTTCTAAATCCTCAAAAGAAATCTTACACGAAATGAGACCATACACATACGGAGCCACATCATACGGGTTTGCAAAAACCACCAGTTCCTCCTCCGTCAAATACCACTGGTGTCCATCCAGAAAGTCAGACACAGCATCCGGCAGACTCTCTACCAACAGAACCTCCTTGAGATCAAATTCCGTTTCTGCACACATCTTCTCGGCTACATAAACTGCCAGTTCCTCCTTCGACACCCCGTAACCGGAAAGAAATTCCTCAATTGTCAGCTCCTGCGCATCTTCTTTTTTTACCATATACGCTTCGGAATAATGACTCGGATGAACTCCTCCGGCATCGCTGTACCACTGGGAATAAAACGAAAGCCATTTTTCATTTCCCATAACAATATTTACCGTTAACTCCTCAACCTCCGGAAACCGGAAATAATCCTGACCGGAATAATCATGAAAATCCATCAGAGCGCGCTCTTTTGCTCCCGGCAGATACTCACGGAACCGTGTCGTAACAGTATCCACAAAAGAATTCATCTTCTCTGCTCCGTCTCCTTCAAAAAAAGGATAGTACAGTTTGGAGGTAAAATAGACCGTATCCTCTTCTTTTGCCTCATCCGTCTCCTCCTTAAAAGAAACGGTCCATTTCTCGGAGAGTTCCTCCCCATTTTCAGGATTCATGGTACTTTCCGGCTCCTTTGTATTCACCGGTTGCTCAATCGTTGTTACGTTATCCTTCTTCCCCTCTTCTGAGCCTTCATTTCCACGGACTTTACCGCATCCGGCTGCAAAAATCATAAAAAGCGTTCCGGATATCAGAAAGATTTTTTTCATTCGCATTTGTTTTCTTCCCTTCCCATAAAATGTAAAATCAAAACGGAGAGCTTATGCCCTCCGTCAAATGCCATACAGCTCTCCTGTCATGTATTACAGCTCAATGCTTCCTGCTGCCTTTTCGTTAATTACATAATAGGCCTTACGTTCCTCAGGCTTAATATACAGACGTAACGACTTCACTGCAGAGGCTCTGTGTCCTTCCGCAACATATGCTGCCTTTGCCTTCTCTATTACCTCTTCTACAACAACCTCTTCTCCGGAAAACTGCACAAAAACCTCTTCCTGCTTTTCCGCCTTCTTCTCCACGGTATTCTTCTTTACAGTCTTACCTGCATTTCCGGAGCCCGGCTTTCTTCCGCGCTTCTTCGAATCCTTCACAACTGCCTCCGCTGTAACCTCCGCAGATTTCGCAACCTCTGCCGGCTTTTCTTCTGTTGTCTTAATCTCTGTTACTTTTTCAACTTCTGCTACCTTTTCTTCTGCTGCAGCAGGACTAACCTTCTTTACTTCTTTTGCTGCTGCCTTATTCTTGGTTGCCTTTTTTGCCATAATCAATCCTCCGAAAAGAAATTCATATAATCTAACTCTTATGAAAAAAACTATATCACAAGTATTTCAAATTTGCAAGAGGGGGAAAGGAAAGAACTGGACAAAAACATACAAAAACTCATGAAAGATTCTATGCATTCATAATTATTTTGATTGTTACGGCAAAAATGAGGCTGTAAAAATCTATCTAAGTTTATAACTTAGAGTTTTTACAGCCTTTTTCGACTTGCTCCTGCAAAAAAATAATAGCACATTATGATGTCCGAATTATCAATAACACTGTATACGTAATTAACCTTATAACCGCTCCCAAACATGATTCAATGCATGACCACGTGAATCCTTTCCCCTAGCCCTGCATCCGGTTCCTCCTGTAGGTAAATGCGCTGGATTAGTAACACTTGTTCTTTGTCCACAATATCTGCATTGATACATCATAGCAGATGTTCTATTAGTACTATAGCCAGAAGAAGCGTAGCTTGAAGAACTTCTACTACTTTTAGAGGAGTTTCCTCCCGTAGCTGCTTTTGCAAGCATATCAAATATACTCATATGATTACCTCCTTAGTTTTTCCTTTTAATAAATAACCCCACCACCATTGCAGCAATGACTAATATATTTCCAATACCAGGAGCAACGAACAGTGAAACAAAAAATAAAATCAGTTGAAGCCAAAATGGCAAAGCTGCAAAAATCAAAAAAATAATTAAATAAACAATAAAATACATATTCTATTCCCCCTACTTAATTTGAAGTTCATTTCTGAATTTTATCTATTATTATTTCTCCGACTTCTATTATACAATTTAGTAAAGCATCATCTAAGCTATCACTGAACTTCCAAAAGCGCTTAACCGGATTACCATCTGTCTCGAATGAATTCGAGTTTTCTTCTCTTTTTGAGCGTAATATCTTTTCATCATATTCTTTTCTTTTATTTTCATCCGATAGCACTTCATAGGCCTCATTTATGCTATTTATATTTCTTTCCATATTCTGATTGCTTTTGCTATTCGCATCCGGATGATACTTCTTAACTAATGCTTTATATGCAGCCTTTATAACTTCTATAGATGCATCTTCCTTTATTTCCAAGATTTCATAGTAATTCATTTTCACCTCGATATGATTGTGTTAACTTTGATTCACTATCTGTGTCATCTATACATCAAAGATTCTTACATAGCCTTCTCCGAATTCTGTGAAGTATTCTATAGGCACAGCCACTAAGAAATATACTGCAAATATTACAACACCCCTTGTCACATAACACAATATTGTTTATGCCGTATATTTACATTTTCTCTCATGCGTACTCCTTAACCATAAAAAGAAATAGTATGAATACTATAGTTATTTTATATGGATAATTATAGTATATTGAGTCATTTTTGTCAATACGATAAAATAACTATGGTGATTAATATGGATAATAACTTTAATATTGGAAACAAATTGCTAAATTTAAGAACAACCTTAGAATTAAGTCAGGAACAAGTAGCACTACGTGCAGGCATTACCACCACATACTACGGACAGATTGAACGAAACTTAAAGAATCCTACAATTCATGTTATTGAAGAAATCTGTTCTGCATTTAACATTACGTTAGAGGATTTCTTTCATACAGATACACTTGAAAAAAGTCATGACCTTATAACCGAAAAAATATTACTCCAACTCCAAACTTGCACTGAAGCCGAAAAAAATACTATTTACAAGATCATATATCAGATTCAACTTCTGCAAAACAATAATAAATCCGAGTAGGCGACTGCAATTAACACTTGCTTTTCTCTACTCGTGTGTACTATTTTTGTTTTTCATAAGCCATCAGATTCTACTTTTTGTTCTCATCAAAAAAAGAAGAGACCTCGCATTCATTCCATGCGACAGTCCCTTCTCTTTCTTTATAAATTCATTTATTAGAATATTCCCTGGGAAAGCATAGCATCTGCTACCTTCAAGAAGCCTGCGATATTACCGCCGGCAACAAGGTTATAGCCTAAGCCGTACTCCTCTGCAGCTGCTGCGGAAGCATCATGAATACCAATCATAATCTGATGAAGCTTTGCATCAACCTCTTCTGCGGTCCAGCTGTATCTCTCACTGTTCTGGCTCATCTCCAGGCCGGAAACAAGCACACCGCCTGCATTTACAGCCTTTGACGGAGCAACGATAACATTCGGCTGGTCCATTAAGAACTTAAGAGCCTCGTTGGTTGTCGGCATATTTGCAACCTCTATGTAATACTTCACACCGTTGGCAACAATCTTCTTTGCCTCGTCAAGATTTACATCATTCTGTGTAGCACACGGCATAACGATATCAACCTTCTGACCCCACGGCTTCTGTCCCGGGAAGAACTGGCAACCGAACTTATCCGCATAATCCTGTACTCTGTCACGACCGGATGCTCTCATCTCAAGGAGATAATCAATCTTCTCATCGGTTACGATACCGTCCGGATCGTAAATGTATCCGTCAGGACCGGACAGCGTGACTGCCTTACCGCCAAGCTCTGCAATCTTCTTTGCAGCGCCCCATGCTACATTACCGAAACCTGAGATGGAAACGGTCTTTCCCTCAATCGTCTCACCCTCATGCTTTAATACTTCACACAGATAGTAAACTGCGCCGTAGCCGGTAGCTTCCGGACGAATCAGGGAACCACCGTAGGAGCGGCCCTTACCGGTCAGAGTACCGTTCTCGAAAGCACCTCTGATGCGGCGGTACTGACCGTACATATAACCAATCTCGCGTCCGCCTACACCGATATCACCTGCCGGAACGTCAACGTCCGGTCCGATATGACGATACAATTCCGTCATAAATGCCTGGCAGAATCTCATGATTTCCGCATCGCTCTTTCCACGCGGGTCAAAATTGGAACCACCCTTTGCACCGCCCATCGGAAGCGTTGTAAGGCTGTTTTTAAAGGTCTGCTCGAAGCCAAGGAACTTCATAATAGACAAGTTTACGGACGGGTGGAAACGTAAGCCACCCTTGTACGGTCCGATTGCCCCGTTAAACTGTACACGGTAGCCACGATTTACCTGTGTCTGTCCATTGTCGTCAACCCATGCTACGCGGAACTCAATTACCCGCTCCGGCTCACACATTCTCTCAAGGAGCGCTGCTTTTCTGTACTGCTCCTCATTCTTCTCTACCACCGGCTTCAGGGAAGATAATACCTCTTCCACCGTCTGAAGAAATTCCGGTTCCGTAGCGTTGTTCTTAGATACCATCTCGATTACTTCGTCTACGTATCCCATGTTAATAAAGTCTCCTTTCCGTCCTAGGAAAATATTGGCGAAAACAATAGCGCATCCTTCTTAGGAATACTTCCTAAAAAAGTAATGCGCTAAGTGTTTCGCAAATATTATACACCAAAATATTCTATTCCGCAAGTAGTTTCAACAAAAATGTATCATCGTATACAATCGAAGCAATCCCACTGTATACTCATTTTTCATTCCCTATTTATGCTCTTCAAACATATGCAAAACAGAAGTTCCCTCCTCCTCACAGAGCTCATAGCCTGCCTCCGGATATCCGATGAATCTCAAAGAAGAAGTGTCCAGCCGGGCGGTATCAGGTGCCGCTGTTCCAAACGGAATTGCCTTATCCTTACGGATAAAAAACACAAGCTCATTCAGCTCGGCCCGGATATAATGATGCCCCGGTTCTACCGTTTCCGTTTCAAAATCCTCCGGACTTCGCATCCGCACAAGCATCATCTCCTCCGGCAGATAAACATATCTTCCGGTTGCATTCTGCTTGTATACCGGAGCTATCATAAGCTCGTTTCCGAGAAGCAGCTGATCCTCCACACTCCTTGCATCCTCATCCTCGCGAAAATCAAATGCAAGAGGTCTATACATCATTTCATCTCTCAGAATAGCCTTCCTATACTCACTGTAGAGATAAGGAATCAGTCCGTAGCGAATTTCAATCATTCTTTTGCAGTCCTCGCAGTTTTCAAAACGGTAAAGCTCCTGCGGCCGTGTCCCCTGTGCAGAATGATTCCGGAATAACGGCAGGAACACGGAAAGCTGTAACCAGCGAAGCATTAAATCCTCGGTCGTGTCGCTGCCAAAGCCGCCGGTATCCGCTCCCGTATAAAGGAACCCTGTCATATTTAACGACGGCATCATCTGAAGATTCATCAAAAGATGGGACCACCAGGACTTATTGTCTCCCTGCCAGATTCCGCCGTACCGGTGTGCCCCGATATAGGAGGAGCGTGAAAACATAAGAATCCTTTTCTCCGGTGAAAGCTTTTTGAACGCTTCTCCCGCTGCCTTCGTCATGTTATAGCCGTACAGATTATGAACTTTACTGTGCGGAAGCATTTTTCCGTCTACCTTATGGAAAAAGCAATCATAATCACCGGTATTATTACTGATTCCGTTTACCAGCCCGGTAAACTCAAAGAATCCGTCTGTTCCCATGTTTTCCTTACTCAGCTCGTTGATACGTTCCATTACAGACGCAAGACGTTTCTCAGAATAAAATATCGCAGGCTCGTTCATATCGTTCCAAAATCCGTCGAATCCCTTCTCAAGCAAAATCGAATACTTTTCACCGAACCATTTCCTTACTTCCGGATCCAGGAAATCCGGAAAATGAACCCGCCCCGGCCAGACGGCACCGGTAAAATCATTGCCGTTCTCGTCCTTACAAAAATAATTATTACGGACCCCCTCCTCATATACGGAATATCCCTTCTCGATTTTAACACCCGCATCGATAATCGGAACCAAATGAATTCCCATAGCCTTCATTTCGGCGCAGAATTTTTCAATCTCCGGAAATGTCTCTTCATTTACGGTAAAATCCTTGTAGTGTTCCATATAATCAATGTCAAGATAGATGCTGTCAATCGGAATATTACGTTTGCGGTATTCTTCCGCAACCGTACGTATTTCGTCTGCGGACTTATATCCCCACCTGCTCTGACCGTAGCCGAACGCCCACTTCGGAGCAATATAGCTCTGCCCGATTATTCTGCGGAACTGTTTCACAATTTCCTTTTCGTTTTCTCCGGTAATGATATATACATATAAATTGAAATCCGAAGTCAAAACCTTCATTGTATCGCGTCTTGTAAAACCGATATCAAAGCTCATGCTTCCCGGATAATCGAAAAACACGCCGAACAGTTCTTCACCGGAAATAAGAAGGAAGTTATGCGCCCCGTACAACGACACGGTATCCTCCTGATGATGCGGATTGTCACTGTTACAGCTTACATATTTCCAGCCGCGCTTGTTGATGCCGCGTACCTGTTCCCCCAGACCGTAAACGATATCCTTTTCGGCAAGCTGATACAGAAAGCCGTTATCGCCTGTTAGCTCAAAAAAGGGAAGCTTCTCTCCGGAAACGGGAATATCCTCCACAACCGCATCCGTTTCAATCGGACTGCCAAATACATATTTTTGAATCATCGTGTCACATCTCCTTTTTCTGTCTGTTTTTCTTTCCGAGCATCTCCGCCCGCTCGGCTTCTGTCCCTTCAAGCGTAAGCTCCGCACCCTCCATATGCTTCCGCTCCATATCGTGGCGCAGCTTTCTTGTCTCCACACTGTCAAAGAGAATGGAGAAATCGTAATCCTCCGGATATAACTGTTCCGCCGCCACATGAAGCTTTACGCGCTTGTGGTTAATCCAAATTTTCTTATTCGGCATCTGAATCTGCAGCACACCCTTTTCATTTTCCGGCTGACACACGATTCCGATTTTCTTGTCGGGATACACCATAACACTGTCCCCGATTTGATACTCCCGTCCTCTCGCTTTCTTTGTAGCCGGAGTTTTTTTCTTTACGATACGGGGCGAAAATTCCTTTCGGAATTCTTTTTCTGCTTCTTCTGCCTCTTCTACATGACCCGTACCATTCTCCGTTTCATAGGCAGACGCATCCTCCTTACCTGATTGTCTGTTGCAGATTCTCTCTTGTTCCACCGGTTCCGACTGTCCTCCCGGCTTTTCTTCCCCATACGCTGCCGCTGCCGCTCTTTTCAGCATAAAGTCCGGCATTCCCAGCCTCTTTGCAATATGAAATGCACAGCTTTCTCCTGCCTCTCCGATAACCATCCGGTACAATGGCTTCAGATTCTCCTTGTCAAAGGTCATGCGGGCATTTACAATACCCTCTGTTTTTTCCGCATAAACCTTTACTTCCGGATAATGAGTGGTAACAAGAAATAATGCGCCGCTCTTTTTCAATTCCTCCAAAATTGCCACCGCAATTCCCATACCCTCAAGCGGGTCTGTCCCTGACCCAAGCTCATCCATCAGAACCAGACTCTGATTATTTACACGGCGTAAGATATCCAGTACATTTGTGATATGCGCCGAAAACGTAGACAGATTTTCAGACAAACTCTGTCCGTCCCCGATATCGCACAGGAAATTACTGTTCATACAGATTTTTGCTTCCTTACATGCTACATGAAGTCCGCACTGGGCAAGCATACAGTTTAATGCTACCGTCTTTAAGGCTACTGTTTTTCCTCCGGTATTCGGTCCCGTAATCACAATCCCGTTTATGCCGTCTCCGATAGAAAACTGTAACGGTACGCACACCTCCTTTTTCATCAACGGATGTCTTGCATCCGTAAGTACAATTCTTCGTTCCGTTAAAATCTCCGGCTCTGCTCCGTCATACAGGAAACTAAGCTTTCCCTTGGAAAAAATAAAGTCCAGTTTTTCGATGTACCTGATATTCTCCTTTATCGCTTCCCCATTATTATACACCTGTACCGTCAGTTCATACAAGATTCTGCGCACCTCGTTTTCCTCTTCCATACGAAGCTCCTGCAGCTTTGCATAATAATCCGCGCATGCCGTCGGCTCGATAAAAAGTGTACTTCCGGTAGAAGATTTGTCGATAACACTTCCCGCAATCTTAAACTTATACTCCTTCTTTACCGGTACACACACGCGACCGTTCCGGAAGGTACTGAAGCTGTCGGACATACACTCCTTATAGGCACGCATCACTGCATCTGCCTTTTCTCTCATCCGGCTTTCCGCAAGTGTAATCTCTCCACGCAGAGTTTTCAATAATCTGGAGGCATTATCGGATACCTGTTCATTCACTATCTGCACATAGATATTCTCTCTCAATTCATCCAGTGCTTCCAAATTTCCTTCGTAATAACTCAGAGAAATCTCATACTGCTTTCCCTGACATAAATATCGTTTCAAACGAGACACCATCGTAAGTGCCTGCTGTACCTGCAACAGCTGCTCTACACCAAGACAGTCCCCCTTTCCCGCAATCTCCACAATATCCGCAAGCCCCTGTACAGAGGCAAGCGGTGGATTGCCGCAAAGCTCAATCATCCGCTTCCCCTGACTGGTTTCCCGTTGCTTTACAAGAAGCTCTGCTTCCGACAGAATCGGTTTTGCCTGCCGTATCTGCTCCTTTGCCGCATCTGTCAAAGCATACTCTGCCCATAGCTCCTTTATCCTGTCAAATTCCAATAATTGTTCAGCTTTATTTTTTTCTGATATACTCATTTCTGTCATTTCCCTTCTAAAATAATTCCGTCACGCAATCTCCTAATGAACAACAAAGAAAAGCCATGAATTCTGCCAAAAGAGCAGATAAATCCATGACCTCGAACCATTCGTTAAAATACTGATAAAAACAATAAAAGCATGACCTGACAGCCATGCTTTTCATCCCCGTAATAACGAACTCTATCCGTACTGATTTATGAAGCACTTTGTAAGGCAGAAATCAAAGGGCAGACCTCTGGTGTAAAAGTCATCCCCCTGCAACAATTTAGTTGTTGGCAATCTCTCTTTCTTTTCTTACAATGCTTAACATAAAATCCTCTTTTCAAATAATGTGTTATGTCTTACGACACTCTTATACTACCACCTGCACCGGAAAGTGTCAAGTAAAAAGTTCACAATCTATGGCTTACGCACATTGCAACGTAACTATCAGATATGCCACATATATTGCAAGTAACATAATACCCTGCCATCTGCAAAACTTCGACTTTATCATTGCAGGTACTACAGCTACCAGACATACAAGAGCACATACCGGCAAATCGATTCGTGCCGCAGATTCGGCAAGCGGAAGCGCCTTTCCGGACACTAAAGCAGACAGCGGCATAATTAACGTCATGTCAATAATATTTGCACCGAGAATATTGCCGACGGAAAGTGCAGACTGCTTCTTTACAATTGCAGTAACTGTCGTAATCAGCTCCGGAAGAGAGGTACCGACTGCCACCAGCGTCACTCCGATAATACGCTCGGATACCCCGAAGACACGGGCAAGTTCACTTCCGTTATCTACCAGCAAATCGGCTCCCCACACAATTCCTATTGTACCGATGACAAACTTGATGATATTTGTAATCACAACTTTCTTCTGCTTAAGAGAAGGATCCTTTTCTTCTTTTCCCTCACGCGCCATCGTCTTTTTGGCACTGCCCACATTTTCCACACAAAACACAATAAAAACAAGAATCAAAATCACCGAAAAGACAATATTAACCTTACCAAAGAAACCGCAGCCTACAATAAGAAGCGCAGCAAAACACATCAAAATCCCTTTCATAAGATAATCACTGCGCTTGATAATTCCCGGCATACAAACCAAAGAAAGTGCCATAATCAGACCTATGTTTGCCGTCACACTTCCCACTGCATTTCCTACTGCCATATCTACTTTTCCCTGCGACGCAGCCATGACAGACACCAGCATTTCCGGCAGTGTAGTAGCGATACTGACTACCGTAGCACCGACAATCAGCTTCGGAATCCCGCTGACCTCTGCCATCCAGGACGCCGCGTCCACAAAGAAATCCCCGCCCTTAATGACAAATAATACACCTACTGCAAATAAAAGAATTGTAATTGCAAGCTCCATCCGAACGTCCTCCTGACATTTCTGCCTTTTTCTTTTTGTTAAATCATTCCCTTATTTTACACGTTTCAGACAATTCTGTCAATCGCGAAGGAATTTATTTTTAACAACATTAAGAAAGCACTGAATGATTCCGTGCTTTCCTAAACCGATAATAAGGTGGCGGACCTTTGTCACTCGGTTCCTTCCTCCGGAAAATAAACTCTGATTTTCAGCCTTTCCCTTTCATATTGTGCCGTTATACTTCCGCTCATCTGTTCCACCAGAGTTTTTGCAATGGAAAGGCCCAGTCCCGTTGACGTTCTGGCTGCCTCCACCGTATAAAAACGGTCAAACAGCTTCCCGACCTGCACCTCATCCAGTCCGGACGCCTGATTCGCAAATTCCATTTCGCCATTCTCCGACAATACAATTTCCAAATCTCCGTCACTGTATTTCAGGGCATTATTCAGCAGATTAGAAAACACTCTGGATAAAGCGGAGCGATCCAAGACACGTACTATTTTCTTCTTTGGCATCCTGATTTCCGGAGTAATTCCCCGTTCCGTAAGCACAGCATAAAATGCCGCAACGCTTTCTTCCAATACTGCGTTTAACACAACAGGTTCTTTGGCAAGCTCTTTGCCTTCCGCTAAAATAACGGAATATCGGAAAAGCTCCTCTGTCAGCTGTGACAATAATTCCGCTCTGTTCCGAATCATTTCAACGTACCCGGAAACAGGCGCTGACAGCTCCTCCTCTTCCAATAAGTCCAGATACCCCCAGATGGCGGTCAGCGGTGTACGCAGGTCGTGAGAAATGTTTGTAACCGCATTTTTAAGCTCCAAATCCCCCTGTTCAAAGCGGTGTCTTTGTTCCCGCAGCTTACGTAACTGCCTGTTTATCTCGATTGCCAGTTGTCTAATATACTTATCATGACTTGCTGTATCAATCAAGGTATTCGTGTCGGTCATGAGCCGTTCGGCAAAGTCTGACGAAATATCATGTATCGCCCTTTGCTGACTACGAACTTTTATAATCAGAACAATAATTATCACCGCCATACTACCGATAACGGTCCACAACCAGACTTCCATAGCTACCTCCTTACTGCTCTTTTTATAAATTCACCGAATAAGCATCTATTTTCCTACATACCTTTCACTCCCGTTTGTCCCTTACCTTACTTCAAATCCTTCCGTCTGAAAAAGTAGCAGCCGCCCAAAGAGGTACCGACTGTAACTATAAGTGAATAGACCGGTAATACGGCGAGATTTTTCGGCGGTTCCTCACTGAAGGCATACTCCATCATCTGACTGCACGGCTGAAAATCCATAAGGAATTCATAAACCTTCCGCTTCGTCCCCCGTAAATAATTCGGGTTCGGTATCGGTTCTCCCTGCACAATCTGTCCTTCCTCATTCATTATAAAGCTGCTTTCGATATACTCCGGTGCCTGAAGCTTGCTGTAAACCGTCACTCCTGCCATAGTCAGTGCCAGTGCCGTAAGAATTGCCACAACCACTCCCGTTGATTTACTGTGTATCAGCATGGCAAGGAGTAAAAACAGGGAAACCATCGCGACCACTGTTACAATACTTGCCAGAGAGCAAAGCACCAGCGTCTGCACCGGCGTTTCAAACGGCTCAAGCAGCAGACAGCCGAGCCCGGCTATCGTCACAATGTAAACAACATGCATCATAAGAGCTGCGGATACGCAAACCACCCAGTTCGCACCGTAAATCTCTCCTCTGGTATGTCCTACCACCAGCTTATTTCGTATTGTTCCGTCACTGTAATCCGTTCCGACCCAGATGCCGGTAAAAACAGCTACTATAATACCAAAATAGATACCACCCGCAAACCATAATCCGTCCGCTGTATGGAAAGCATACTCCGGTGCCATCAGTAAATCGCGAAACCGTGTCCCTACCGCAAATACCGCAAAGCCAAACTCAAATAACATACAGAGCCGGAAAATCATACTATGAAACAATCGTGAAAAATTTGCAGAAATCAATTTACTCATTCATCCCACCTCCTACCAGATTTACGTAATAGCTCTCCAAAGACTCATCTCTCTCTGTCACGGAATAAATCTCACAATTCTTTTCGTTCAGAGCAAGGGCAAGCTTCGTAATGCTAAGCTTCTCATAGATATCAGCTTCCCTCTCCGATAAAATTTTATATTCCGTACCTCTTGCATCAAGTACCTTTGCGAGTGCCTTGCTGTCACTGACCTCCACATGGATGCTCTTTCTGCAGGAAGCCTCTAAATCCTCCGCACTCAGCTCTTTTACAATACGTCCGCTGTCAATAAAGCCGTAATGGGTTGCAAACTTGGAAAGCTCGTCTAAAATATGGCTGGAAATCAGTACCGTAATCTGCCGTTCTCTGTTCAGCTTTAATATTAATTCCCTGATTTCAATAATCCCCTGCGGGTCCAGCCCGTTAATCGGTTCATCCAGAACCAGAAAATCCGGGTCGCCGCAAAGGGCAATCGCAATTCCAAGTCTTTGCTTCATTCCGAGTGAAAAATGCTTTGCTTCCTTTTTTCCGGTATCCGGAAGTCCGACAAGCTGCAAAATGTCCTGCAAACCGTCAAATGACGGAAGCCCTAAAATCCTGTATTGCTGCTTTAGATTTTCCTCTGCCGTCATATTCAGATAAATAGACGGTGTTTCCACTACCGCTCCCATTCTTCTGCGGGATTTTACCATGTCTTTCTCCGTACTCTTTCTTCCGTACAACGTAAACTCCCCGGATGTAGGCTCCTGCAGTCCGCAAATCAGTCGAATCAGTGTTGTTTTTCCGGCTCCGTTTTTCCCAACAAACCCATAAATTGCTCCTTTCGGGACATGCATAGACAATCCGTTCAATGCTTTGAAATTTTTATAGTTTTTACATAAAGCATCTGTTGTCAGAACGTACTCCATTCCGTTATCCTCCTTTTCTATGATGTCAGAAGTGTAGCACAGCTTCGTAAAGAAAACGGTAAAGAAAGCAGTAAAGATTCGGTAAAGATTTACTCTGTCCGTAATTTAAACCCGATACCCCAGACAGCTTCGATATAATCCTTTCCGCTTCCCTCTCTGAGCTTTTTCCGCAGATTGCTCACATGCATTTTCAGAGAGCTTTCCGTACAATCCGGCGTATCCTCAGAAATCCTGTCAAGAAGCATCGATTTTGTGATTACCTGTGTCGGATTTTGCAACAGCAGCTTTAGGATTGCATATTCTGTACGGGTAAGTTTAATGTCAGTATCCCCTGTCATCACGTTATGTGTATCCGTATTCATCGTTATCTCCTCAAAGGACAATAATCCTGCTGCATCTGATGTTCCGGCATTTCGAAGCTGTATGGCTATCCGCGCAAGAAGCTCCTTTGTATGAAACGGCTTTGTCACGTAGTCCGCGGCTCCGCCTAGCAATAAATTTACCTTACTGTCCACATCCACCTTTGCACTTACCACAATGACCGGAATTCCATGAATCTGCGGCAAAATTTCCTCACCGTTTAAGCCCGGAAGCATCAAGTCCAATAAGATTAAATCCGGTGTTGTATGCTTCAGCAAAAGCAATGCCTCCGTCCCGGAATATGCCCGCAGCACACAGTAGCCTTCCTTCGTTAAGAACTCTTCCAATACATTGCCGATATGCAAATCATCATCAATAATCAGTATTTTCTTTTCCATCGCAATCTCCTCACTCACTTTCCATACAATAGCGTTAATTCGAACGAGTTTCTCCTTCTTATTGACTCCTCCGCTTCTCATAACAGCTTTATTATAGACCTTTCGAAAAACGAGCGCAACCTGAATTCTTTCCGCACTCTTCTGCACTCTTCCACACTCTATTCCACACTCTATTCCACACTCTTTTTTCTTTAACCTGTTCTCTTTTCCGAAAAAATATGGTATACTGTTCGAAAAGTACTCTAAGGAAACACTGAATCATTCAATGCTTCCGGTTTCAGAAAGGATAGTACCATGGCTTTTGACGGACTTATGACTGCAGCTCTCGTAAAGGAGCTTTCCGATACACTGACCGGCGGACGTATTATTAAGATTGCCCAGCCGGAAAAGGATGAACTGCAGTTACAAATAAAAAATTACGACACCTATAAACTGCTGATTTCCGCGGATGCTTCCCTGCCGCTTCTTTATCTGACAGACGAAAGCAAACAGAGCCCTCTTTCCGCGCCGAATTTTTGTATGCTTCTTCGGAAGCACTTTAACAGTGCCCGTATTCTCTCAGTGACACAGCCGGGACTGGAACGCATTGTCGATTTCACGGTGGAGCATTTGAATGAGTTGGGAGACATCTGTAGAAAACATATCATGGTGGAATTGATGGGAAAACACAGCAACATTATTCTCGTCGATGAAAACGGCATCATTTTGGATGCCATTAAACGTGTTTCCGGTATGGTAAGCTCCGTCAGAGAGGTATTACCAGGCCGACCGTATTTCATTCCGCAGACACAGGAAAAGTTAAATCCGCTGACTGTTTCCTTTGAAGAGTTTCTGGTTTTACGTGAAAAACCGATGCCGCTTGGCAAATCTCTTTATACGACCTTTACCGGTCTTTCTCCGCAAACCGCAAACGAGCTCTGCCATCGTGCCGGACTTTCTCCGGACCTCCCGGCAGCGGAGTTTTCTGAGGATTTTATCAGGCACCTGTTCCGTGTCTTTACAGAACTTATGGAGGATATTAAAGCAGGAGTCTTTCTGCCGAACCTGATTCGAAAGGACGGCGAACCGATTGCATTTTCGGCCACCGCGCTTACCCTGTATAAAGAAGATGATTATGAAGCAGAAGACTTTTCTTCCGTTTCCGCTCTGCTGCAAGAGTTTTATTCCGAGAAAAATACGGTAACAAGAATCCGTCAGCGCTCCTCTGATTTACGCCGAGTGCTCCAGTCTGCGTTAGAGCGTGAAGTAAAAAAGTACGATTTACAGTTAAAACAATTAAAAGATACGGAATCACGGGAAAAATACAAGGTCTATGGGGAACTTCTGACAGCCTACGGCTACAGTGTAGAGCCGGGTGCAAAGGAAACTACCGTTACAAACTATTATACCAATGAACCCCTTACCATTCCGCTTGACGAGACTCTGTCTGCGCTTGACAATGCAAAGCGTTATTTTGAGCGATATTCGAAGCTGAAACGTACTTTCGAAGCTCTTTCTACGCAAGTAGAAGAAACAAAGTCCGCGATTCTTCATCTGGAATCTATCAAAAATTCTCTGGAAATTGCAAGACACGAGGAGGATTTAGTACAGATTAAAGCAGAACTTACCGAATACGGCTACCTGAAAAAGCATGCCATGGCTGCAAACGGCGGCAGAGGAAAAAAAGAGAAAAAGGTTCGTATCACATCAAAACCGCTCCATTATCGCACTTCTGACGGCTTTGATATTTATGTCGGTAAAAATAACTACCAGAACGATTATCTCACCTTTGAATTTGCAAACGGTAACGACTGGTGGTTCCATGCAAAGGACTGCGCCGGTTCCCATGTGATTTTAAAAAATGACGGCAGAGCTATCCCGGACCACGTATTTGAAGATGCAGGTGCTCTGGCTGCCTTCTACTCAAAGAACAAGGATGCAGGAAAAGTCGAAATCGATTATGTTGACAAAAAACAGGTCAAAAAACCGAATGGCGCAAAACCGGGCTTTGTCGTTTATTACACCAACTACTCTCTTATGGCAACTCCGGATATTTCCGGGCTGACAGAAATAAATGACTAGAACGCTCCGGCGAATCATTACTCACCCTGCATACAGAAAGGATTTCCTATGAAATTAGCCGACACCCACACCCATACCGAATTTTCCAGCGACTCAAAAGCAGAGCCTGCCTCCATGCTTGCTGCTGCGAAGAAAGCGGGCCTTTTCGCCCTTTGCTTTACCGACCACATGGATTTGGATTTTCCGGGGGATGATACCCTGTTCGTTTTTGATACAAAGAAATATTTTCACGAGCTGCTTCCCTTAAAAGAAAGCACTCCTGTCGATACTACAGATGCTTCCCAGCCGGCGCTTTTACTCGGCATAGAGCTGGGACTTCGTCCGGACCGCCCGGATTTACGAGAAAGAATGAATACGTTACTTGCAGCTCATCCCTTTGATTTTGTGATTGGTTCTACACATGTAGTAGATGAACTGGACCCCTATTATAAAGCATACTGGGAGCTTCCGGGAGACCGTCTGCTCCGCTACTTTGAGGACATCCGGACCAATGTGGCAGAGCATACCTGCTTTGACTCTCTCGGTCACTTAGACTACATTATCCGCTATATTCCGGACTCTGTCTCCTTAATAAAGGACTATGCGGTACGTGACTATATGGATTTAATTGATGAGACACTGCGCACCCTCGTCTCCCGCGGTCAGGCACTTGAGGTAAACACAGCCGGGCTTAGAAAAGGGCTTTCCTTTCCGCACCCAAAGAAAGAAATATTAACCCGTTACAAAGAGCTTGGAGGTGAGCTTCTTACCCTCGGCTCCGATGCTCACACCCCGTCTGATGTGGGCGCAGACATAAAGAAAACCGCAGAGCTTCTGAAAAGCTGCGGTTTCAAATACTATGCGGTATATAAAGAGCGAAAACCGGAGATGGTAGTACTCTGATTTTCAGTCATATTATATGATTATTCTTTAATCTACTTTCGCTCTGCTCCATATGGGCATCCAATACATCCAGTGCCTTTTGTACATCAGCCTCATGAAGCGTATCATATCTTCCTAACAACTCTTCATAAGAAATCGCTTCTAAAATATCACGAAAGCTTCGTCCGGCAACATACTTTGGATTTCCGTTCTCAATTTGCTCTACTACACCCGACTGCAAAAACATGCGTAGAAACTCCTCCCCGTCATATCCGTATTTCAGAACCGCATCATGGAGCATAATTCCTTCGCAAGCGTGACTCCTTGGTTACTGTCTCTAAAACTCCAAGCTGTTTGCGTGAAGAAGGAAATACTTTATTCCCATTATCACAAACCCTTCCTCGTTCCTCCATGGCTTTTGTGTGCCGTTTACTATTACTATCTTCTTAAATGAATCCGGAATATTCCTCAGAGACTGAAACTCCTGTGCTTTCTTTTCTTCCGTAGACATATCATACGCAACCTGTATATAATAGCGCTGACTTCCCTGATTAACAACAAAATCAACTTCAAGACTCTTATGAACCCTCTTTCCCTCTATATTATTCGCCATTACATCTACGACACCAACATCTACATTATAACCTCGCACAAGCAGTTCGTTATAAATCACATTTTCCATTATGTGAGTTATTTCCTGTTGTCTGAAATTCAATCTGGCATTTCTGAGCCCGACATCGGAAAAATAGTATTTCAAATTTGCACCTACATATTTTCTTCCTTTAATATCGTACCGATTTGCTTTCGATATCAAAAATGCCTCAGTCAAGTAGTCAATATGATTCGATATTGTTTTATTGCTGTAGCTGCTTCCCCGCTCACTGGTAAATGTATTCGATAATTTTGTCGGATTCGTAGGCGATCCAATCGCTGATGCGAGAATGTCAACTAAGGTTCCGATTTCGTCAATGTTCTGAATCTTATTTCGCTCTACAACATCTTTAAGATATACATTGGTAAATATGTTTTTTAAGTATTCTGCCTTTTGACGCTCTTCTGAAAATAATGCGACCTGAGGAAGCCCTCCATATACCACATACTCATTCCAAGCATCGTCATAGTCTCCGCCAAAAGCATCAAAAAACTCGTTGAAAGATAACGGATAAACTCTAATCTCATCCCCTCTTCCACGGAATTCCGTAACAATATCACTAGATAAAAACCTGGAATTACTTCCTGTCACATACACATCGACATTGCCTATACGAAGTAAACTATTTAATACCTCTTCAAAGCGTGGCATAAACTGTACCTCATCCAAAAGGATATAGTACCTTTGTTCATCCTTCATGGAATCTTTTATATACTGAAAACACATTTTAGGGTCACGCAACTCTTCATTCTCGATACCATCAAGCGCGATCTCAATAATATGGTCTTTAGCTACACCGGTCTCAATAAGGTACTTCTTAAACAAAACAAATAACAGAAATGATTTTCCGCACCTTCTAATTCCGGTAATTATCTTTATCATTCCGTTATCTCTTCTGATTTTTAGTTGTTCCAGGTATCCATCTCTCTTGATTTCCACAAAACCACTCCTTATTTTTGTGCAATACACAAATTCCAGTAATGTTATTATATCACAGTTCCTAACGAATTGCAATGCATATTACTATTTTTTGCACATTTCACAAATTTTAGTTATGAATATTTTGCCTGTATAGAAATTAATAGTCCGCTCCATCGAGCGGGCCATATTCCCATCTTTACTCCCAGCCCGGCGCCTTGGCTCTGATTGCTACCTGCTCCGTGGACGGAATACCGCCCGGTGAACCCGCTATATCATCCGTAAGGTACGGCTGCAAGTCGGTTAAGGAATCCGTGGATGCATTATAATCATCCGCATATATCTGCACCTTCTGGCCGCTCTTTCGTATCTCCATATGGAAGTCTGACGGAGAAGGTGTTCCAGACGGTGCCGGTGTTCCCGATATACCAGGGGCCGGTGTCGGTGCATTGGTAGGTGTCGGGGTCGGCGTGTTCGTCGGTCTTGGTGTCGGCGTGTTCGTCGGCGTATCCGTGATTGGCGGCGGAGGCGTTACATCCCTGGAATAACCGAGGAACACCTTCTTACCAACATCCGACTGCTGATAGGTAAACGGTGTCGGGTATCCGGTATAATTCAAGCTTCCGGTCATACCGAAGCCGATACCATATTTTTGCGCATAGCCCAGCGTTTCCCCGTCTACCGTCAATGCCGGTGTCGGCAAAATCCTTACCTCATCTCCAAACACATATTTCTTTGAATACCCTGCCCCCTCGATGACTTCATTTCCGTTGTCCATATCCAGGCAGATTACCTGAATGGTACCGCCGCGCAGAATAAACTCCATCTCTATGTCATAATACGCAGGAAACTGGTTATAGGTCTTCTGCGTCCATGCCGCCATATCGCGGATGGCATCAAGGTTTTTATACTCCACTCCCGGATACAGGTCATAGGTATGGTCGGCATACCGCTCTTTTCTGATAAATATCTCCGACATATATACCTTATATCTTACCTCCGGTTCCAGCTCACCGTACAGCGTCTCCAGCATGCGTCTTATGTTCTCCTGGGTATAGGTATACGTTGAAAACGATACACTGTCCCAATCATTTGTCTGCTTATCTTCTGCACTTACCCCGGAGTACACCCAGTCAACTCCTTCGGTACCGGTCAGTAACGGATATCCCTTCTCTACTCCCCGTGTACCGGTCTCGTACTTTGACCAGACCGTATTTATCGTGTAGTACGTGGTTCTTCTGCCCGGCTCATAGTGATACGAATTCTTTAATGTCAGTGTACCATCCAAATCATACAAAAACTGAGACAACCGGAAGCCGCCGTTTCGGATAAATCCTCCGTTAACCGTCGGTGTAATCTGGTTTTCTGCGGCCCTTGCCTCGTACAGCGGTCCCAATACATAAGGTATCATAAGGCAGCATAACAGCAGCATACCAAGCAAGCCCCGCATTTTTTGCCTTCGTTTCATTGCATTCTCCTTTCCAAAAAGAAAAGAATCCCCAAAGGATTCTCTTCTTTCCATAATCTTTCAGTTATTTAATAGTCCGTAATGGAATAATCATTATTGGCATCAGAGAACACCACTTCCCATACCTTCATCGGCTCAATTCCCTGCTGTGCATTATAATTAATGGTGATATCAAAGTAGCCGTTTCTCCATTCCCCTTCCTTAACGTCATGCAGGTTTACCATGGTATACATCTGCGGCGTCAGGTTACAAAGGAGCGGGTCTATATCTCCAATCATGTTTTCCGTCTCTACCCATACCGGCTCAGTACTGTCAAAGGATACTACACGGTAGTGTACGTAGCAACGGATGTAGGTAGATCCAAGGAAGTCATGCAAGGTAGAGGATTCCGCCCGAACCAGGTCACTTTCGATGATCGTGTGATTTTCCTTCATTACCTTTAAGTAGCTGTCCACGTAATCCTTATCAAAGTCCGTAATCTCATCCGGATGCGTCATTTCAAGACCACGGTTCATTTCCAGCATGTAGTTCTTCCACTCCGCATCCGTCGGTGTGGTACGATAGTCTACATTAAATGCTTTCGTAAGATATTCCTCCACGGCACTCTCCAGCTTCTTTTCCAGCTCCACGCTGTCAAGGAGATGGAAACGGTCTGCCGTTCCCCCTTCTCCATGAATCTTGCGGAACATGGTCGGGCTTGCATAGTTTCCGCCACCGTCAATCCAAACGGTACCGTCACCATCAACTATACCAGATTCATACATCAGCTTCCCGGTTGCCGTATCACGCATAGACATGGCTGTAAACGCTCTCAGATAGAACGCATCCGGAATGCTCTCCAGAAGGTACGGATATAAGTCCATGTTTCTAAGGTTGGACGTTCTCGTCATTTGACCGTCCGGGGAAAGTACGCGCTTCTCTGCCATGCCAATCATACGGGCAAGATAAAGGTCGGTATCTTCCTTACTTAAGGAATCCTTCGGCTTGATGCTACGGGTACGGGTATACAGTCCATCACTTACACCGTCTACAATGCCGTTTGCATACAGATAATATGCAGCTGCCTTCTCTGTATCGGTAAGACCGCTTACATCAGATAAACGGTCAAGGGTAGTAACAACGGATACCATGTAGCTGTCAGACGGCAGCTTTAAATACTCGCAGGCATTCTTTAATACCACGAACGCATCCTCGCGCACTACCTTATCGGTATTGATACCAGCCGGGATAATTCCCTTTTCCTTTAATGCCTTAACCGGGTCTTCCGTGTCAAGGCTACAAATCTTTGCAAGCTCTTCATAGAAATACTCCGCCTTTACCTTCGTCGGCTTTGGTGTAGCAGTAGGCTTCGGGGTTGCGGTCGGCTTCTTCGTCGGAATCGGCGTAGCAGTCACATAAACCTCCGGAGTGGAAATCGGTGCAAAGGTCGGCGCCGGAATTACTTCCATACCGTCCGGTACTCCGCTCGGTGTCGGAACCGGAACAGGCGTTACCTCCTCTCCCGGATACTCTCCCTCCGGAGTGACTGTCGGTACCGGAGTACCGGCCTCCCCCGTCGGAGTCGGCGCATCCGTAGCATTCAGCTCGGCTGTTGCCGTCGGCTCCTTCGTCACTTCCTTATCGTTATTCACACTTTCCGTCGGTGCTGCCGTCGGGGTAACATCACCCACATTTACCGGTCCATTGTCACGCAGTACAAAGTACAGCAACACGGCTGCCGCGATTAACACTACTGCGATTGCGGAAAATGCAATCTTCTTCTTGGTTCTCTTCATCATAGGAACCACTCTCCTTTCCCTCTTGTTTCTCCTTCTTTCTCTGTGTACTTATCTGATTTTATTTTTTGATAAGTTCCCCTTCTTTTCTGCAATCAACACTTTTCGTTAAATATGCGCACACGCATTTTTCTCCGGAAGTTTTTTGAATGCAAAAATAAGAGCGTTTCTTTCGCTCTACACTATAGGTTATGTCGGATAATTTCCATCATCCGTTGGCTGTGTTTCGGCTTTCCGTTCCTTATCCTTTAGTGCTTCAATGACAAGCTCCTCCATTGAAACACCCACGGCACATGAGATTCGGTAAACGGTCAATGCCGCCGTCTTCTCCAATGCCTTTTTCCCTCGCACAAGCTCCAGTATTGTCGTGTACGGTATGCCTGTACTCCTCGATAAAGCCCTTACGGAAATACCCTGCTTCGATAACAAATCTTCCAAAAAAATTGAAATCACATCCTTTCAGAAGCATTCAGAGGCATATAAGCATAACGCTGTGGCGTTACCTCTTCCTATCTCTACTATAACGCTACAGCGTTCATTTGTCAAGCACTTTTTTTTCTGCATCTGTATTCGCTCCTTTCCGCTACTTATTTTCGTTGTGCCTTACCTGAACCGGTTTCTTTTCCTACTTTCGTACCAAATATAGCATCACATATTGTGGTAACTCTACCGTCCCACCGTTTGCATTTATGTACGTTCTTACTTCTTCAAGGTATGCCATCCTTTTTTCCTCTGGAAGTGTCTGCGTCCCGGAATAGGTATTAAGAAGTGTCACATACCGGTCCGCATCGTAGATATCCAACCATCTGTACTCATAAATCTCCGGCTCGCCAAAGAATCCGCCCGACTGAATTTGGTTGATTCTCCTCTCTTTTACCTTCTGAATTCCCTCTGCATCAAATCCCAGGGACTCCTCCGGCAGGTATTTCTTCTTTATGGCATTCAACCCTGCAAATATCCTGCTATCATAGTAAGTCACCGAGGACATATGCCAGAATACCGCCAGCGTCCCTCCCGTCTTTAACATCTCCCATGCCTTCGGGTATCCAATCCAGCTGTCCACCCAGTGAAATGCCGTAGCGGAATAAATCAGGTCATACTTTTTCTCCGTTTGATACTGCTCAAAATAATCTTTCTTCACCGTTACTTTTGAATTGTTTCCGTACTTCTGTTGTAAAAATGCCACCTGCTCATCACTTACCTCCAGCAAATCATACCGAAAGTCTCCTGTCAAAAATAAATCTGTTGCCTGTCCCGTACCGGCCCCAACCTCCAAGACCTCTGCATCAGCTCCGATACCCGAAAAAGAAATCACCTTATCGTACAGCTCTTTCGGGTATCCCGGTCTTGCCGCATCGTAATCACTGATTACTTTTGAAAATGTATTTTTCAAAAAATCCGTATCCATCCTGTTATCCTCCTTCTTATTTTTGCCTCTGCAGGGAATACTTTTTGTGCACGCAAAAAACCGTAACGGAATTCGCTTACAACGAAGCTAAATCTGTTACGGTTCCAAATTATGTATATCTGCAAACAGTAACCGCACAGAAACAAGACGTACCTCTTGTAACCATGCGGAATGCAACGATTACAAGAGCCTACGTTCTTCTTCTCTGCGTTCTAAACTGTTTACAAATACGTTATTCATAAAAGTAATCCCTTCAAATTATTTTTCACATCATATCACAAATAATTTCAGAAAGCAACCCTTTTTTTAAATAATAAAAGCACAATTATCTCGGATGGGCGGTGTATCCATCATCCCCTGCAAATCACCGCGCCGCCTGCAACCACAAGCACCTTAGGGCTTACCTCGCCTGCCTCATATTTTGCCTGTTCTCCGTCCGCAATCGCTTCTTCCCGGTAAAACACCACAGCCTGTCCCGGCGTGGCTGCTCTCTGCGGCTCATCAAACACAAGACGCAGTCTCTCACCCTCACGATATACGGTACACATAGCACCCTTATGGCTGTAGCGGATTTTGGCAAGGAAACGCATCCCGTCCTCTATCTGCTCTACCGCCATCCCCTTATAGTCTCTGGCGTAAACGGTATCGCTCCATAACGCATCATTTCCGGATAATACCACCTCATTTGCCTCCGGATGGAGCTCCTTGACGTAGCGCGGTTCCCCGAACGCTATCCCAAGACCCTTGCGCTGTCCTACCGTATAGTAAATAATTCCCTGATGCGTTCCGAGTACCGTGCCGTCCTCATCCACAAAATTGCCACGTACAGGCTCTACGCCCTCGTTTTGTACCAGATAGTCTGTATAGACTTCTCCCTCCGGTAAAAAGCAGATTTCCATACTGTCTGCCTTATCTGCTACCGACAGTCCGATTTCTGCCGCAATTTTTCTTATTTCCTTCTTTTCATAGGACGCAAGTGGCATAACAGTACGTGATAACTGTTCCTGTGTGAGTCCGTACAACACATATGCCTGATCCTTTGCAGCAGACTCTGCACAGCGGATGGCATATCTGCCGTTTGCAAGACGCACTACTCCCGCATAATGTCCCGTTGCCACCTGCTCCGCTCCTTCTTCCTCCGCTACGGATAAAAGCGCACTCCACTTCATCATGGGATTACACACCATGCATGGATTCGGAGTCTCGCCCTGCTTATAAGACTCAGTGAAATACCGGATGATGTTTTCCTGAAACTTTTCCGTCAGCTCTATCACCCGATGTCTGATACCGATACGTTCTGCCACTTTTGCCGCATCCGCCACTTCTCTTTCGGCATTTGCGTGCATACAAAGTGTAACTCCGATGACCTCATAACCCTGTTCTTTTAATAAATATGCCGTCACCGCGGAATCCACTCCGCCGGACAGACCTACCACAATTTTTCTCATATAATAACCTTTCCCGTAACTATATCATTTCTATGCATTGGTACATTACATACTGTCTCTATTCTTTTCCGTCCCGTGCCGCAAACTTTGCATAACACGGAGACATCGCACGGATACGACCGATTACTTCCTTCATACGGTCTATTGTAAAATCAAGCTCCTCCTTTGTCGTCTCACGCCCCAGTGTAAACCGTATTGCACCATGCGCCACATCCTCCGGCAGCCCGATTGCCGTTAATACATGGGACGGCTCCGTCTGCCCCGTGGTACACGCTGAGCCACTGGAGGCACAGATTCCGTCCGAATCCAGCATAATAAGCACAGTTTCTCCCTCAATAAACTGAAAGCAAAAGCTCGCATGCCCCGACAAACGTTTCGTCGCAGAACCGGTCACCCGAACATACGGAATTTCGGAAAGCACCCGGTTGATAAAATAATCCCGCAGCTCCCGTTCTCTTGCCTCTGTCTCTTTCATTTTCGCAAAGGTGAGCTCCGCTGCCTTTGCAAAGCCGACAATTCCCGGTACATTTTCCGTTCCGGCGCGTCGCCGTTTCTCCTGTGCACCGCCATGCAAAAAGGATTGCAGCCTTACATCCCGTCGCACATACAAAAAGCCTACGCCCTTCGGGCCTCCGATTTTATGTGCACTTGCGGAAAGCATGGCTATCTCGCCGTTTTCCACCGATAACGGAAGCTTTCCGTACGCCTGAACGGCATCCGTATGAAACAGGATACCTCGCTTTGTTACCATACGCGCCAGCTTCTCAATCGGTTCAACCGTTCCGATTTCATTGTTTGCCGCCATAATCGAGACAAGAATTGTATCCGGAGTCAATACACGCTCTAAACTCTCCGGTGAAATCACTCCATCCTCATCCGGAGAAAGATACGTCACCCTATAACCGTCCTGCTCCAATGCTTCACAGGTATGAAGAACGGCATGATGCTCAATCTTTGTTGTAATAATATGGCGTCCTTTGTCCCGATACGCCCGTGCCGCCATCTTAATCGCCCAATTATCCGCTTCTGTCCCGCTGCCGGTAAAATAGATTTCCTCCGGTCTCGCTCCGATAGTCGCCGCAATCTGCTTTCTGGCATTCTCTATCGCACGCTTTCCCGCATTTGCCAGACTATACTGACTGGACGGATTTCCGAAAGCGTCCGAAAAATACGGAAGCATCGCCTCTACCGCTTCCTTCCACATCGGCGTGGTTGCCGCATTGTCCAAATATATGATTCGCTTTTCCATATTGTTATCCTCACAGAACTATATCTATATTCTATGCAAAATCATGACTTCTAGTTCAGCATAGCAAGTACTTCTCACATTTCATGGCGACCCGTTCTGCATTACGTTAGCACTTCCCCGCTTTCTTCTCCCTTTCCTCTTTCTTTAACTTCTCTATTTCTAAATGAAACAGAATCATCCACGCGAACGGTAACACCGCCAACACACCCCACGCAATACTCTTTCCTGCTATTCCCAGTAAAGCCGTAACCAGAAACCCCGCCACTCCCCACATTCTTAATTTGCTGTAGGAGTGATACCGTTTTTCAAAAGAGGTACACGATTCAAATGCTTTCCCGTCATTTTCTTTTTCAATAATCAGTAACTCTTTATGTAACGTCGTTTTCTCTGTTGCAATGTGCCCTCCTTCTTCTGCCCACGGACGATATTCTGCCTTGCCCGCAGAGTAATCCATATTTAAATTTTTAAAAAGTACCCGATAGCCGCAATCCTCTAAAGCCTTCACGTATTCCCCGGCACTTTCCTTCGACAGGTTTGCGATATACTCCACCCGATACCGGTACTTCCCCTTCTCACACTCTTCAAATTCATAGTGCGCCGTTGTAGTCTTAAGCAAACGGTATCCCTCATCGGACATCTTATTTAACCACCGTTCCTGGGATGTCATCAGCAACCAGTAAAAACGAAATACTCTCTTTCCCATAACATATCTCTCCTCATATTCACATAAGCTAATAAAAACGCCCGGAGGCTGCCTCTTGAAAAATGCGATATTGAAAGGAACCATTCTCCTTACCGTTACCGGACTGATTACCCGTGTTCTCGGGTTTTACTACCGCATTTGTCTTGCTGACGCACTGGGAGCGGAATACCTCGGCATTTATCAGCTTGTCTTCCCGGTATACGGCATCTGCTATACCCTCTATGCCTCCGGTATCCAGACTGCGGTTTCCAAGCTCGTAGCAGAAGAAAACAGCCGTGGGAACGTCTCTCTTAGTTCCTGCCTGATGCGCCGCTCCATGCTCCTTGCCTTTGGAATTGCTCTGACGCTCTCTGCGCTCGTATACCTTGGCGCCGCTCCATGTGCAAAATACTTTCTTATGGAAGAACGGGCTGCCGATTCGCTGCGCATTCTCTCCTTTGTTTTTCCGTTCTGTGCTGTCACCGCCTGTATTAACGGCTATTATATCGGGTGTAAAAAAACAGCTGTTCCTGCCTTTACACAGCTGTTAGAACAGGTGGTACGCATCGGATTTGTTCTTTATCTTGTTACACTTCCTGCCTTCGAAGGTGAAAAAAACAGGTGTCTTGCCGCTGTAATCGGACTGGTACTCGGCGAAGTCGCATCCAATCTTTTTAACTGTATCTCTTACCGGCTCCACCGCACAAAGGTCTTACGCCATACCTCCCCTTGTGAAATAACGGGAATAATGAAGCGCCTGCTTCTGCTTTCCGTACCGCTTTCACTAAACCGGTTAGTCATTAACATCTTACATAGCGTAGAAGCAGTCTTCATCCCCGGTATGCTTCGTTTGAGCGGATTATCTAACTCGGAAGCGCTCAGTCTGTACGGCATTCTAAACGGCATGGCAATTCCGTTCATTCTGTTTCCTTCTGCCATTCCGAACGCCTTATCCGTACTGTTACTTCCCTCCGTCTCCGAAAACATGGACGAAAAGAATCGTCCCCGTCTACAGAAGTGTGTCAGTAATGCCGTAAAATACAGCGTCATTATCGGGCTGTTTTCCACCGCCGTATTTTTCTATTTCGGACGAGATATCGGTACTGCCATTTACCACAACGCACTGGCCGGGGATTACCTTCGCATCCTCTCCCCGCTATGTCCCTTACTCTACTTATCCACCACACTATGCAGTGTCATAAACGGACTCGGAAAGCCTCATCTTACTTTTTTTACTACGGTATCAGGTCTTTTGATACGTCTTGCCATTCTTGTATTCCTTGTACCAAAGACCGGCATCTACGGAGTACTGATCGGCCTTCTGGCAAGCCAGTTAGTCAGTACCCTCTTAGAGACCATCCTGGTTATTCGAAACTGTAACACCTTTCCTCCGGTTTCACAGTGGCTGGTTATTCCGGCAGCACTGGCCTTTCTGCCGGCGCCTTTATTTCTGCGGCTCTATCGCTTTTTACAGACAGAAACAGCCTCCGCTTCTACTCTGTTTCTGCTTTTGGTCTGCGGAATTTTTTGCAGTATCTATATTGCACTTCTTTTCCTCGGAAAAATCATCCGGAAAGAAGACTGGAAGGAATAAGTCGAATCCCCCAAAGAAAACCGCAAATACAGCGTTCCTCGTATCAATGTTTGGAGTAAATCGCAAAATTACCCTTCTGTGTCGCTTTTACCTCATACAACGCATTATCCGCGCAATACATTAGTTCTTCATAGCTTGCACCATCCTCCGGATACATCGCGATTCCGACAGAAGCACTGACCGGTATCGTCTGATCTCCGCTCTGATACGGCAGGTGCAACAGCCTGTGCAGCTCCCTTGCCTTTTCAAGCAGCTGTTCTTTGTCCTTGACGTTGCCGATGAACACAACAAACTCGTCTCCTCCGACCCGTCCGACTACCTCACCGGAAACATACGTATTCCGTAAATTGTTAATTACGTTAACCAGTACTTCATCGCCGCACTGGTGACCATAGGTATCATTCACCTTTTTAAAATCATCCACATCAATCATAAGCAGCATATGCGGTCCTGTCCTGTTTTCGCTGATATATTTATCAATCACGTACTTTGTTGCCGTTTTGTTATAAGCTCCGGTCAGAGGATCTGTCTTTGACTGGCGTTCCAACTGCTGAATTTCCTGTTTAAATAAATTTATATTAGATATCTTCCCGATTGCCAGCGACGGTTCTCCGTTTGCACCGTAAATCGCACGATATAAAACACGACACCACTGATACTCCCCCGCCGCATCTAACAGACGCAGCTGAATATCATTGGCTCCGACACGCTTGGTACGAAGAATCTGCTCCATCGCATTCATACGGTCCTCCGGATGTATCATCTGCATATGGGTATTAATATCCTTTCGAAAATACCCAATAACATGGTCCGTTCCGTAAATCTCTGTAAACCGCTCGGACAGCGTCAGGACATCCTTTCCATAGTCATATTCAAACATAACCTCATTACTCAGTTCCGTAGCAATCCGGTAACGCTCCTGTTCCTTTAACAGCTTGTCCTCCGTAGCCTTTAATTCGGATACATCAACAAAAACAGCCGAGACGGTCTCCTTTCCGCCATGTACACCCTTTGACAGCGTTACCTGCATCCAATACTTTTTTCCGTTACAATCATGCATCTGTATCGTATCTTCCGCATAACCGTCCTGCTCCAGTGCCACTGTGTTTAAGAAAAAACCATGATACTCCGGAGGTACAAATCCGAGCAGACTGTTCTGGTATACCTCATGCAGTCCGGTGCGGTCCACACCGATTATTTCATAATATCCGCGGCTGGCATATACGATTTTACAGATTCCTTCCGGAATATAGTTTACTACACCTGCATGGATGCTGTTTGTAACCTTACGAACCTCCATGGCAGCCTCTGTCAAAAGCTGTTCTCTGTCAAATATCATTTTCGTAAGGCCGATAAGCAGACCGAT
>JAQXOR010000136.1 GCA_029099805.1 Lachnospiraceae bacterium | reverse complement strand
AAATGATTTTTGCAAAAAGAGCTGTCGCACGAATGAAATTCGCGATTACCGCTCTTGCGAAAGAGAGTATACCAATAAAATTTGCAGCCGATATATATGCTGCCACATTTTGTTTTTGCAGTACTTCAATAATCGCAAGAGCTCGCCACGCCCGAGCCATCGCGTATTTCATTCGTGCAACAGCTCCTTTCCTCTGATTCAGCCTCTCTGAACCAAACCGCGCAGCTCCGCTTCGATTTGAAGTAACCGGTTATATTTTGCGGTACGCTCCCCACGACACGGTGCTCCCGTTTTTATATATCCGGTATTTAATCCTACCGCCAGGTCTGCAATCGTAGTGTCCTCAGTTTCTCCGCTTCGATGCGACATAATGGCCTGGTATCCGTTTTCTTTTGCGATGCGGACTGCCTCCATTGTTTCCGAAAGGGAGCCAATCTGATTCGGTTTAATCAGAATTGCATTGGCCGCCGCATTCTTGATTCCGTATTTCAACCGCTTTGGATTTGTTACAAATAAATCGTCTCCTACCAGCAATACCCGGTTGCCGATTCGCTGTGTAAGCATACGCCAGCCGTCCCAGTCCTCTTCATCCAGCGGATCCTCCAGCGAATAAATCGGATATTTTTTCGTCAAAGTGTCCCAATGCTCCATCAGTCCTTCCGAGGTAAAGACCACATCTTTTTTCGGCAGCCGATACGAAAACTGTCCGCTGCTTTTCTTCTCCTCCTTCCACTCCGATGCCGCCACATCGAGAGAAATCATAAAATCCTTTCCGGCGCCCGCTGTATATCCCGCACGCTCAATCGCAAGTAAAATCAGCTCAATCGCCTCTTCTTCACTCTCCAAATCAGGAGCAAAGCCACCCTCGTCACCGATACCGCAGGACAATCCCTTTTCCTTCAGCAGCCCTTCCAGTGCATGGTAAACTTCACAGCATTGTCTGAGTCCGACACAAAAACGCTCTGCTCCGACCGGAAGCACCATAAACTCCTGCACATCCAGATTATTTCCTGCATGGCGTCCGCCATTTAGAATATTCATCATCGGTAGTGGAAGCTTTTTTCCGTTGATTCCTCCGATATAGCGATACAGCGGCAGTCCGAGACCATCCGCTTCCGCCTTTGCCATCGCCAGGGATACTGCAAGAACTGCATTCGCTCCGAGCCTGCTTTTGTTCTCGGTCCCGTCCAGAATAAGCATTGCCTCATCTGCCTGCTCCTGAAAAAGGGCATTCCTTCCCTTTAACAAGGCGGCAATATCTTCATTTACGTGTGCAACCGCTGTTTTCACGCCTTTTCCGCCGTACCTGTCCTTCTCTCCGTCCCGCAATTCCACTGCTTCATAAGCACCGGTAGAGGCGCCGGACGGCACCGCTGCCGTTCCACAGCCTCCGTTTTCCAGAAACACGGTTGCCTCTACTGTCGGATTCGCACGGGAATCTAAGATTTCTCTTCCGGTTATTTGAGTTATTCTGCTCATTTCCAATTCCTCCTATCGTTTCCATTATCCCCCTGCCGTGCATATTTTATTCCTTTCTGCGGAATAATTGTTGCAGCAAAGAATCTTTTCTCATTTTTTGCTATTTCCTTGTCAGAAACAAAAAAAACTGTTATAATGACCGCAGTATACAAACCATACGTGGTCTATGTGCCTATGCACAGAAAGGTCTTTTATGAATCAGTATTATACCCGGTTGCTTCCTTACCTGGAACGCAATCAAGCTTATCAGACAGCACTTGCTCTTCTGTCATGGGATGCCGAAACGCTGGCTCCGCCCGCAGCATCCGACTACACCGCCAAATCCATAGGAATACTTTCCGAAGAAGCCTATCATATTCTCACCGGCGATGAAGTACAGACATTATTAAAAAAGCTGGACACAAAAAAAAAACAGGAAACCCTGACCGTTTCCGAGAGAGCCGTCGTGCGGCTTCTCCAAAAGGAATTTGAAAAGCTCTCCTGCATTCCTGCAAAAGAATACCGGGAGTTTTCCGAGCTTTGTGCTAACGCACAATCCGTTTACTGCCGTGCAAAGCAAAACGCCAGCTTTGAAGATTTTGCCCCAACCCTGGAGCAGCTCATTGCCTACAAGCGCCGCTTTGCTTCTTACCGTGCGAAAAAGCAGGACAATCTGTATGATATATTACTGAATGACTATGAAGAGGGCTTTACTACCAAAGTCCTGGATGACTTTTTTATCAGACTGCGCGATACCGTTGTCCCTCTCATAAAAAAGGTGGTTTCCCAAAAGGATTCCATTCCCAAAGAATATAATTCCCGCAGATTTCCGATAGAACAGCAACGTAGCTTTTGTCGTTTTCTTTCCGGATATCTGGGCTTTGATTTCAACCGCGGTGTGATTGCGGAAAGCGAACATCCTTTTACGACTTCGTTTCATAATCATGATGTCCGCATAACGAATCATTTTTATGAAAACAATTTGGAAAGCGGTATTTTTTCCGTTATTCACGAAACAGGTCATGCTCTTTATGAAATGGGAGTGGATGATACGATTACCGGCACTCCGGCAGGCTCCGCCATTTCCATGGGAATGCATGAGTCACAGTCACGCTTTTATGAAAACATGATAGGAAGAAGCAGAGAATTCTGGGAGCCATTGTTTCCTAAGCTGAAAGAGACCTATCCGGATACTCTCTCTGACGTATCCCTGGAAGACTTTATTTCAGGCATCAACAAAGCAGAGCCGGGACCTATCCGCGTGGAAGCAGACGAATTGACCTATCCGTTGCATATCCTGATCCGCTATGAACTGGAAAAGGAAATTTTTAACGGAACCTGCAATGTTTCGGAGCTTCCTAACCTCTGGAACCGGAAATATGAAGAATATCTCGGAATCACTCCAAAGAGCTCTGCGGAGGGAATTTTACAGGATATCCACTGGTCAATGGCAGATTTCGGCTATTTTCCGTCATATGCCATCGGTTCCGCTGTTGCGGCACAGATTTACAACTATATGGAACAGCAGATTCCTCTTGCAGATTATCTGAAATCCGGGAATATGGTACCGATACGGGAATATTTGAGGGACAATATTCATAAATACGGAGCCGTTTATCCTACCAACGAATTATTGAAAAAGATGACCGGCGAAGAGTTCAATCCGGACTATTATATTCGCTATTTGACCGAAAAATATACTGCATTATATCATGAACTTCGTTCATGATCTCCAACTCCGCTCGGATTTTGCAAGCAAGCTTGCAAATCCTCACTACGTCTTTATTATATCATTTATAAAGGAAGGCAATACACGAATGAAACACAAAATACTAGTATTAGACATCGACGGTACGCTTACGAATTCCAGGAAAGAAATTACTCCCGCCACCAAAAGTGCACTTTTCACTATGCAGGCAGCAGGAAATACCTTAGTAATTGCTTCCGGCAGACCGACTGCGGGTACCGAACTTATTGCAAAGGAATGTAAACTGGACGAATACGGTGGTTATGTCATTTCCTACAACGGTGCGCGCATCGTACGCTTTTCCACAGGAGAGATTCTTTATAATAATACCCTTCCCCAGCAGTTTATTCCACAGATTTACGAGATTGCGAAGGAACGCGGAGTCGGTATGATTACCTATGACCCAAATGACAATCTGATTACGGCTACACGGACTGACAAATATATGGAACTGGAGGCCCGCATCAATCGTCGCGACATTTATCAGGTACAGGATTTCATGGGAGCCATCAAATTCCCGGTAAATAAGTGTCTGATTAGCGGAGAGCCGGAAATTCTTGCTCCGCTGACCGAGGAGCTTCAAAAACGGTATTACGGAGTACTAAATATTTATCGTTCCGAACCGTTTTTCCTGGAAATCATGCCGCCGTTGGTTGACAAAGCACATGCACTGGAGCGTCTTTTGCCGTCTCTTGGTATCCATAGAGAAGAATGTGTCTGCTGCGGCGACGGTTATAATGATATCACTATGCTGAAATATGCCGGTATTGGCGTAGCCATGGCAAACGCCCAGCAGGAAGTAAAAGAAGCCGCTGACATCATTACTCTTTCCAATGATGAAAACGGTCTTGTTCCGGTTATCTGCACCTACTTTTTAAACGAATAACAAAGAATATATAAAAAGAGGGTATCCCAAAAGTCCTGAAATGGCTTGAGGGATGCCCTCTCTTTCCAAGGTTATCTGTCCCACTTATCACACAACATATTAATCTGATCCGCAAACTTCGCCAGATCCTTATTGGCTCCGCCTTCATTCCTTTTAATAACACTAAGCAGCCTCTGCCCCGCCGCAAGAAGACGTTCGAACACCTCGACCTTGCGTTTCTTTGCCTTTTCCTTTTTCTTTGCAAATACAGGCTCTGCCTGTGCTACCCAACTGCCGTTTAATAAATCGAAACAATATCCGGAATACGGTGCCTCGGCATCTAAGCCGTGCTCATTTCTCAGGCATGTCACAAAGGAATCACAGACCGAATCTTCTCCATGTACAACAAATACCTTCTTTGGATTTGCAATCTGTGTCACCCATTGAATCAGACCCTCTTTGTCAGCATGACCGCTGATACCGTCCAGCTTACAGATTTCTGCCCGCACTTCTACCGGCTCACCAAACAGATTTACATCCATCGCACCCTCAAGCAATGTTCTTCCGAGTGTTCCGGCTGCCTGATAACCAACAAATACAATGGAACTCTGCGGTCTCCATAAATTATGCTTAAGATGATGGCGGATACGTCCTGCCTCACACATACCCGAAGCAGAAATAATAACCTTCGGTTCCGTATCAAAGTTAATCATCTTGGAATCCTCGCTGGTTATCGCCGTTTTCAGCCCCGGAAAGGAAATCGGATTCACTCCCTGCTGTACCAGCTCCATCGCTTCCTCATCAAAATAACCGTTGACATTCTTATGGAAAATCGTGGTTGCTTCGATAGCTAACGGACTGTCGATATAAACCGGGAACCCGTCATGCCCACGTACCAGATTGTCCTTTTTAATTTTACGGATAAAGTATAAAAGTTCCTGGGTACGCCCTACCGCAAATGCAGGGATAACTACATTTCCGCCCCTGTCCAGTGTACGTTGAATAATGGCAGCCAAATCCCTGACATAATCTACCCTCTCTGTTCCGTGCGAACGGTCTCCGTAGGTCGACTCCATAATAACATAATCCGCACGGTCCGTTGCAATCGGGTCCTTTAAAATAGGCTGGTGCTTATTCCCGATATCACCGGAAAATGCAAGCTTAACCTTCTTCCCGTCCTCTTCTGCCCAAATCTCAATACTGGAGGAGCCAAGCAAATGTCCTACATCGGTGAAGCGTATCGTGATTCCATCCGCCAGGTCAATTTTCACGCCATAATCACACGGAACAAACAGCTTCATTACACCGAATGCATCCTCCATTGTATAAAGCGGCTCAACCTCCGGCATCCCGGAACGCTTTCCTTTACGATTCTTCCACTCTGCCTCAAACATCTGAATATGCGCCGAATCACGAAGCATAATGTCACAAAGCTCCATTGTCGCTTTCGTAGAATACACCTGTCCCCGGAAGCCTCTTGCATACATAAGCGGCACAAGTCCCGTATGGTCAATGTGGGCATGGGTCAAAAGAATAAAGTCAATCTCCCCCGGATTCACCGGAAGCTCCTGATTCTCATATACATCCGTTCCCTGCTCCATCCCGCAATCCACCAAAAGATGCTTTCCCGCAATTTCAAGGAAATGACAGCTTCCGGTCACCTCATGTGCTGCACCGATAAATTCTATATACATAAACCACACTCCTTTCAAACAACCACAACAAACAAATCGTACATCATTTTACTATAGTATACTATTCTTTCAAAATATTCGCAAGTATTTCTCTAAAATTGCTAAAATAATCTCTTTTTGCAATATCCATATCAGCCTATTTTGCGATTCCACTCATGGCTATATGGAAACCTCCTTATTCTCCCTTGTTTTTCGCTATTTCCTATAGTATAATTTCATATAGTGCTATTTGATAAAATGAGAAACGCAGGAATAAATCAGGAGGTTCATTATGTTACTCGCCTGTAAAGATATTACTAAAAGCTTTGGAGAAGTTACGATATTAGATCAGGTATCTTTTCATATCAATGAACATGAAAAAGCCGCTGTTGTAGGAATTAACGGTGCCGGAAAATCTACTCTTCTCAAAGTAATCATGAAGGAGCTATCCGCAGATGAGGGGGAAGTCATTACCGCAAAGGGGTCTACCATCGGCTATCTTTCCCAGCATCAGGACCTATCCTCGGGGCGTACCGTTTATGAGGAAATGCTTTCCGTCAAGGCGGAAATTCTTAAAACCGAAGCCCGCATCCGCGAAATTGAACTTGAAATGAAAGGACTTGAGGGCGAAGCGCTCGAATCACTTCTGAAAGAGTACACATCCCTGACCCATACTTTCGAAATGCAAAATGGCTATGCCTATAAAAGCGAGGTGGTCGGCGTCTTAAAAGGACTCGGCTTTTCGGAAGAAGATTTTCAAAAACAGATTCAGACCTTATCCGGCGGTCAGAAAACCCGCATTGCCCTTGGGCGGCTGCTGCTCACCTCTCCGGATCTGATTATGCTTGACGAGCCGACCAACCACCTTGACATGGCATCTATCGCATGGCTGGAAACCTATCTGATGAACTATCCGGGAGCCGTCTTAATTGTTGCCCACGACAGATACTTTTTGGACCGAGTCGTAACAAAAGTCATAGAACTCGATGCAGGGAAGGCACAAACCTTTTCGGGCAATTACTCTGCCTATGCTGTCAAAAAGGAACAACAAAGAGAAGCGCTGATTCAGCATTACCTCAATCAGCAGAAAGAAATCAAGCATCAGGAAGAAGTCATTGCTAAGCTACGCTCCTTTAACCGTGAAAAATCCATCAAGCGAGCCGAAAGCCGCGAAAAGATGCTGGACAAAATAGAACGCATTGAAAAGCCGACCGAGGTTCGCAGTAAAATGAAGATTCGTTTAGAGCCGCATATCATGAGCGGCAATGATGTACTGACTGTCACCGGACTCTCAAAATCCTTCGGCAGCCAGACGCTTTTTTCGGACTTATCCTTTGACATAAAGCGCGGCGAGAAGGTGGCGATTATCGGAAAGAACGGCACCGGAAAGACAACGATACTAAAAATCATCAACGGACTTTTGCCGGCTGACGCCGGAGAAGTCAAGCCGGGTGCCAAGGTGCATATCGCCTATTACGACCAGGAGCATCAGGTACTCCACGCCGAAAAGACCTTGTTTGACGAGCTGCAGGACACCTATCCGTATATGGATAACACAGCCATCCGCAATGTCCTTGCTGCATTCCTGTTTACCGGAGATGATGTCTTTAAGCGCATCCGCGATTTAAGCGGCGGTGAGCGCGGGCGCGTGTCCTTGGCTAAGCTCATGCTTTCGGATGCGAACCTGCTTATCCTCGACGAGCCGACCAACCATTTGGACATTGTGTCCAAGGAAATCTTAGAGGATGCCGTTAACGCCTATGAGGGAACCGTCCTGTACGTTTCCCATGACCGTTACTTTATCAACAAAACAGCAACCAGAATCCTTGATTTGACGGAGAAGACTCTCTTAAATTATCCGGGGAACTATGACTTTTATCTGGAGAAGAAGGAGCTCACCGAACGGCTCTACTTAGAGGGCGCCGGGTACGGCATGGAAGGAAAAGGAACGTCCGGAACTTCCGCAGACTTGGGCACGACCGCTTCCGCGGGAGGTAGTATGTCTTCTGCCGCCACAGACACAAAGCTCGACTGGCAGCAACAGAAAGAGGAGCAGGCGCGTCTTCGTAAACGCCAGAATGACCTAAAAAAGACAGAAGAAGAAATCGAGCGTCTGGAGAAACAAATGGAAGAGCTGGATACCGCTCTCTCCGACCCGGACATTGCCTCCGATCATACAAAACTGACGGAATTAAGTAAGGAGCGGGAAGAAATTGAAGGCAGGCTTGAGAAGCTGATGGAACAATGGGAAGAGCTGGCGGAGTAAGACTTCGTCAGTTGACCCCCCGCCCTTGCAGCAGGTAACAGACAAGGGCGGGGTTGATTATTTTTTCATCAAACGTTTGATTTCAGCCCTTTGCTCAGCAACTAATCTCTGCAGTTCGGCAATAGTCCCTTGTTGCTCGACAATGGTTTTGCCCTGTTTTTCTATTTTCTCCCTCATATCATCTACCATATAGCGGGTAGTATTGCGGTCTAACTCGTGCAACATTTCTGAAAACATACCTATCAACTCCTCCGGATTGGCTGCAAACCCTGCCATTTCTTTATAAGCCTCCGAAAGCCACGGGTAAATCTCACAAAGCCTTATCGCATCCTCCGTATTTTCCGTACAGAAGAAGGACAGCCAGCCGTTCAGACGGTCTTTCGGTTTCTTAACTTTAGCATACTCGCTTTTTGCAAATACGTCAAGTGCTATGAGGTAGAATTCCTGTAAGAAATTCAGCTCCAGTCCGCTGTCACAGACTGTGGAGGCGTGATGTACGAATATCTCGTTGCAGGTTTTGAATTCTGCCGTGCTTTTCTCATACAGGATGATA
>JAQXOR010000135.1 GCA_029099805.1 Lachnospiraceae bacterium | reverse complement strand
GGGAAAGACTGGGCAATGGAGCATCCGGGACAGTATGCGGAGGAAGAGCTCGTTTTTAAAAGTGAGAGTCCGTATTTGTTAATGATTTGCAGTGGGGATAAGGACAGTGTAGTCGGAACATTTCCGAAGAGCTATCATAATATCCTGACGACAAACGGGGTAAATCACATCTGGTGGGAGATTCCGGGCTCAGACCATGGAGACCCTGCGATTTCCAGCGGAATCTATAATTTTTGTAAATCAATCTTTAAGAATTAACAGAAATGATGCAAATATTGCACAAATTGTTAAAAAAGGGATTGACAACGTAGTGGTAAGACGATATAATACAGCTGTTACGTAAAAAGAAATCGGTGAATTCCGAAATATTAAGAAAGAGAGGTAAGAACTATGATTAACAAAGTAACAAACATAATGAATACAAGAATTGAATATAGTTGTATGAATTTTGTGCAGAGAACATGTGGTATTACCTCATCTGGCCCGCAGTAATCGATTGAATTGTTAGGCGTATGTGCGTTTGAATGAGAGCCCGTAGTGCGAAGCACTACGGGCTTTTCTGCGTGCAGGCAAAGTGAGCATGCGAGCAATCGCCGGAAACTTGTTTCCGGCGAGGGGAAGATGATGGTGTTTAGGAGGAGTTATGAAGAAAGTAAGTTTTTATTTGAAAAAGTATTGGTTTTCATATCTGATTGCACTTTTCTGTCTGGTGGCACAGATTGTAATTGATATGTTAAATCCGCTTGTAACGGTGAAAATTATTGATGATGTTATCGGAAATGGGGAACTTCGGTTACTAAAGTATTCACTTTTGATGCTTTTTGTATTTGCAATCGGAAGGGTGATTTTTGGGTATACCAAGGAATACCTGTTTGATGTAACCAGCTTTAAAATCGGAGTGGATATCCGAAAGAATTTATTTCGTCATATTCAGAAGCTTTCGGTAAATTATTTTGATAAGAGTAATACCGGAGAAATCATGTCAAGAGTCAAGGATGATGTGGACCGGATTCAAAGCTCATTCGGATATATCGGTATGCTGATGATTATGGTCGTAATTCATATGTCGATGGTAGTCTTTTGCATGGTTCGGATTAGTCTGAAGCTGTCGATTATCCCGCTGATTGCTATTCCGGTTTGTGCGGTTCTTGCGATTGTTCTTGAAAAAAAGCTGGATAAGGTTTATGAGGACATCAGCGAGGAGAACGCAGAGATGAATACGGTTGCGGAAGAGAACCTTGCCGGTGTGCGTACCGTAAAAGCGTTTGCAAGAGAGAAGCATGAGATTGCAAAGTTTATGGTTCATAACAGAAAATATTATGAGCTGAACATGCGGCAGTCAAAGCTGTGGATTCGATATAATCCGATTTTCCAGATGATTACAAAGGTGCTGCCGGTCAGTGCTGTTTTATTTGGTGGTATTTTGGTAATGAACGGCGAAATGACCCTCGGAAAACTGGGTGCATTTATTGAATACTGCAACAATGTGGTATGGCCGTTAGAAATGCTTGGCTGGCTTTCCAATGAGCTGGCTGCGGCGTTTGCTTCTGCGAAAAAGATTAACCGGATTTATCATGAGACACCGGCAATTCAGGAGACGGAAACTCCGGTGTGCCTGGAAAAGGTAAAGGGAGAGATTACCTTCGAACGGGTATCTCTGGAGTTGGAAGGAAAGCAGATTATAAAGGATATTTCGTTCCATCTTCCGGCAGGAAATACACTCGGAATTATCGGGGCAACCGGTTCGGGAAAGAGCTCTGTCATTAATTTGCTGCTTCGAATGTATGATGCAGACAGTGGATGTGTCCGGTTGGACGGAGTGGATGTGCGGGAGCTTTCTTTCGGACAGTTACGTGAAAGTATTTCTGTAGTAATGCAGGATGTGTTCTTGTTTTCGGATACGGTGAGTGAAAATGTTAAGCTGGGAAAGAAAAATGCTCTCACGGATGAAGAGGTCGGCAGTGCGTTGGAAAAGTCTCAGGCTGCAGGCTTTGTAGCCCGTCTGGAAGACGGAGATAAGACCGTTATCGGCGAGAGAGGAGTCGGACTTTCCGGTGGTCAGAAACAGCGAATCAGTATGGCGAGAGCGTTTGCCAAGGGCGCGCCGGTATTGGTTCTGGATGATTCCACCTCGGCTTTGGATATGGAAACGGAGCGAATGATTCAGAAGACTTTAAAGGATATTACGGGAATTACGAAGGTGATTATCGCACATCGTATCTCTTCGGTACGGCATGCGGATGAAATTATTGTACTGGAGGAAGGCAAAATCGCTGAGAGAGGAACCCATGAGGAGCTGCTTGCAAAGAAAGGATATTACTATAAGACCTATCAGGCACAGTATGGGGAGTATATGGGAGACAGTAAGGTAAGTCGGGAAGCGGGAGAGGCTGTTGCGGCGACAGTAGTTTCCATGGAAGGATAGAGGTGAGAAAAAATGGCTAGAAATGCAACAAAACAAGATGAACAGATTGTAACCAAAACAAAACGGGAAACGTTACTTCGTTTGTTCCGGTATCTGTTTGCATATAAAAAGACGATTGCTGTTGTCATGCTTTTGATGGCAGGAAGCACGACAATTACGTTATTGAACCCGTTGATTTTAGAGAGGGCTATTGATGTACATATAAAAAATAAGGATACGGAAGGGCTTATAAAGCTTGGTGTCTGCGGTATTTTACTGAATGTTATTTTGATTCTGCTTATCAAGCTCAGAATGTATCTGATGGCGAAAGTATCGAATGATGTTCTGGTAAAGATACGTCAGGAATTGTATGAGCATATTCAGACGCTTGGCTTTCAGTTCTTTGACAGCAGACCGACCGGTAAGATTCTTGCACGTCTGATGGGGGATGTAAACTCATTAAAAGATGTATTAGCGAATAGTGTGACCACGTTTATTCCGGATGCCGTGACGTTACTTGCGGTAATCGTAATTATGATAGCCAAGAACGGAAAGCTCGGTCTGGCTTCGATGAGTGCCCTGCCGCTTATGGCAGTCGGGGTATGGTTTGTACAGAGCAAGTCTCATAAACGCTGGCAGATTTTCAGAAAGAAAAACTCCAATCTGAATGCTTTTTTGCATGAAGATATTTCAGGAATTCGTGTGATTCAGAGTTTTCATGCGGAAGAAGAGACGGAAGAAACCTTTGATGATTTATTGAATCAGCATTACGATTCCTTTGACAGTGCAGTGCGCTATGCGGATGCCTTCGGTCCTGTCGTTGATATCTGTTGGGGAATTGCCGGAATGATGATGTATTATGTAGGCGTAAAACTGATTGGAAAGGGAGAAGTACAGGTTGGTGCATTGATTGCATTCGGCAGCTATATTGCCATGTTCTGGCAGCCGCTGATGAATCTAAGTAACTTTTACAATCAGTTGGTAACTAATATTGCAGGAGCAGAGCGAATTTTTGAAATACTTGATACAAAGCCGGAGATTACGAATGCAGAGGATGCAGCAGAGCTTCCGGAAATACGGGGAGAAGTTGTATTTTCCCATGTATCGTTTCATTATGATGATGACCCGGATGTGTTATCGGATGTGAGCTTTCATGTGAATCCGGGTGAAACAATTGCTTTGGTTGGACCGACCGGTGCCGGAAAGTCAACTATAGTGAACCTGCTTTCTCGCTTTTATGAGGTACAGAAGGGCGAAATTCTAATCGACGGGTATGATATTAAGAAGGTTTCCGTTGAAAGTCTGCGAAAACAGATGGGAATAATGACGCAGGAAAATTTCCTTTTCTCCGGTACGATACGGGAGAATATCCGGTACGGAAATTTGGAGGCTACGGATGAAGAGATTGAGGCTGCGGCAAAGGCAGTCAATGCCCACGAGTTTATTATGAAGCTTGAGGACGGATACGATACAAAGATCAAGGAGCGTGGAGCGGGGCTTTCCATCGGACAGAGACAGCTGCTTGCCTTTGCCAGAACCATGGTATGTGCACCGCGTATCCTCATTCTGGATGAGGCTACTTCCAGCATTGATACGCATACCGAGCTTCTGGTACAGCAGGGAATTGAGAAGCTTTTAAAGGGACGTACTTCATTTGTTGTTGCACATCGTCTTTCAACTATCCAGAAGGCAGATCGTATTTTTGTGGTAGACCGCGGAGGAATTATGGAAGAGGGAAGCCCCGCAGAACTGATGGCCAAAAAAGGAGAGTATTACAAGCTGTATATGGCGCAGTTTGAAAACTGATGGAGGGCAGTTAAAGTATACATCGGCTATCCCGTAAATCAGGAAGGAGCGGAAATGAAAAGTTTTGAATAGAGGGTTGAGTTTTTTGTCCCAATCTTATATAATTAAGAGATAGGAAACAGAAAAGAGGGACAAAAATGGAACTGATAAAGGCGATTATTTTAGGGTTAATTCAAGGGGTGGCAGAGTTTCTGCCAATCAGCAGTTCAGGACATCTGGCAATTTTTAAGAATGTTCTTGGGTTTGATACGGATACCGGTCTGCTATTTGATGTTTTGTTGCATCTTGGAACACTGGCAGCAGTTTTTGTGGTATTCTGGAAGGATATTTTCCGGCTGGTTAAGGAAGGCTTTGCTATTATCGGACGGTTCTTTATGAGCCTGTTTCAGTGTGTAATTAAAAAGGAAAAGTGG
>JAQXOR010000134.1 GCA_029099805.1 Lachnospiraceae bacterium | reverse complement strand
TTGATGATTCTGCACTCATGAGAAGAGTACTCTCTGATATAATTAATTCAGATGAAAGATTCATCGTCTGCGATGTCGCAAGCAATGGTCTGGAAGCATATGACAAGATTACTTTGAATCCTAAGCTTTATGATGTGATTCTCCTGGATATTAATATGCCGAAGATGAACGGAATTGAGTTTATGGAGGAGATTAACCGTCTGAAGCTTAAGCTGACGGTAATCGTTGTAAGTACGATAGCCTTGGAAGGTGCAGCAGAGACAATTCGACTGCTGGAACTCGGAGCTTTTGACTTTGTGACGAAACCAACCAGTTTCTCCGAAGCAAAAGAAAACACGTTTCAAGAAAAGGTACTACAATGTCTTGCCTGTGCAGCCGGCTTTTCAAGCACGGGGGCTCATACCGGTAAAATGCCGATGTCCCCTCAGTTGCCGAAAGTGGATGGAAATGTTACAAAGCCTGTAATTTCCGGAAAAGATACGGTACAGAGAAGACCGCATAAGGCGGTTGGGAAAAATGCTTCAAAACTGGTTGCGCTTGCTTGTTCTACCGGCGGACCGAAGGCTCTGCAGCAGGTTATTCCGCGTCTTCCGAAAGAGATGGATGCACCGATGGTAATTGTTCAACACATGCCTGCGGGATTTACGGAGACGTTAGCGAACCGCTTAAATGAATTAAGCAGTCTTTCGGTAAAGGAAGCCGTTGACGGCGAGATACTTACGAAAGGAACGGTTTATGTCGCAAAAGGCGGTGCCCAGCTTCGGGTCAAGAAAAAGGGAAACGAGTATGCTCTTTCCGTTACGGATGAGCCTGCGAGAAACTCCTTGCGACCTTGTGCAGATATTTTGTATGAATCTTTATTAGAATCTGACTATGATGACATTACCTGTGTTGTACTCACCGGTATGGGCAGGGACGGCACCATGGGAATCAAGCAACTTAATGACAAGCGCAATATTTATGTAATCGGTCAGGATGCTTCTACCTGTACGGTATACGGAATGCCACGGGCTTTGCAGGAAGCGGGGCTTGCGGATGTGATGTTACCTCTTGATGAAGTGGCAGATGCGATTATTAAAAACGTAGGAGTGCGATAATTATGGATGTAAGTCAGTATTTGGAAATATTTATTGATGAAACAAGAGAACATTTACAGAGCTTAAACGAGCAGATTCTTATTTTAGAACGCGAACCGGAAAATGTTGATACCATTAACGAAATTTTCCGTGCGGCACATTCCTTAAAAGGAATGGCAGGAACAATGGGATATAAGAGAATGCAGCGTCTTACCCATGACATGGAAAATGTTTTTTCTGAGATTCGTAACGGAAAAATGAAAGCGTCCGCAAAGTTAGTGGATGTTCTGTTTAAAGGACTGGATGCATTGGAGCAGTACCTGGATGTCATTGTAAATTCCGGTGATGAAGGAACGGAAGACAATGAAGACATTATTCACGCATTAAATGAAATTTTAAACGAAGGCTTAGGCGGCGGAGCAAAAGAGACTCCGACTGCAGCAGCACCTGTCGCAGCAGCGCCTGCCGCAACTGCCGCAGCTGTGGCAACGGAAAGCGGAGTAAAAGCAATTCAGCTGGCAGAGCACGAACAGAATGCGGTCGCAAAGGCACTGAAAGAAAAAATGAATGCGTTTTCCATTACGGTATATATTCAGGAGTCCTGCATATTAAAGGCAGCACGCGCATTTTTAGTGTTTAAGGCTTTGGAAGATTTGGGAACAGTAATTCATTCGGAGCCTTCTGCACAGGAGATAGAGGATGAACATTTTGAATTTGATTTTTCTGTGGTTCTTCTCACGGATAAGGATGCAGAAATCGTAAAGAAAAAGGTGGAAAACGTATCGGAAATCAAGGCGGCTTGTATCGAGGCTATCCGTCCGGAAACAGTAGTACAGCATGAAACTGTAGAGAACTCTGAGAAAGAGGCGGCTTCCGCTCCGACACAGAAAGAGGCGGCAGCTCCTGCAAATGCCGGTGCAGCACAGCAGAAGTCAACTGCAAAGCCTGTAGTGAACCGCTCGGTTCGTGTTGATATTGATAAGCTTGATGATTTGATGAATCTTGTCAGCGAGCTGATTATTGCAAAAAACGGGCTTGTTTCGATAAATACGGCAGAGGTGACAGGACTCAGAGAAAGCGGTTTCAATGAACAGATTGAGTACCTGGAGAGAATCACCACGAATCTTCATCAGTCCGTAATGAAAACGCGAATGGTGCCGATTGAAAATGTAGTCAGCCGTTTCCCGCGCATGATTCGCGATATCAGCAAGAAGTTAGATAAGAAAATGGAATTATATATGTCCGGTGAAGAGACAGAGCTTGACCGAACTGTAATTGATGAAATCGGCGATCCGCTTATGCATATGTTAAGAAATGCTGCAGACCATGGTCTGGAGTCAAACGAGGAACGTATCAAGGCCGGAAAACCGGAGGTCGGTTCTATTTTCTTAAATGCATACCAGGACGGTAATAACGTAGTTATCGAGGTTAGGGATGACGGTAGAGGCGTTGATGTAGAGAAGATTAAAAAGAAAGCATTAGAAAAGGGTACGATTACACCGGAGCAGGCTGCAGTCATGACAGAAAAGGAAGCAATTGAGCTGCTGTTCCGTCCGAGCTTTTCTACCGCCGAGCAGATTTCCGAGCTTTCGGGCAGAGGTGTTGGTCTTGATGTAGTAAAATCAAAAATTGAAGCACTTGGCGGTGATGTGGAAGCCAAGACCGTGCTTGGTGCCGGCACAACATTTATTGTGCGGTTACCTCTTACCCTTGCTATTATTCAGGCACTTATGGTAGAATTGGGCCAGGAGAAGTATGCGATTCCGCTTGGAAGTATTCAGACAATCGAGGATGTTCTGCCGTCGGATATTAAGTACGTTCAGACGAAAGAGGTTATCCATTTACGCGGTAATGTAATACCGTTAATCCGTTTGCGCAATGTTCTTGATATTGCTCCTGATGATTATGTACCGGAGAGTCTGACCGTGGTTATCGTAGCAAAGGGAGATCGTCTGGCCGGACTTGTTGTTGATAATTTAATCGGTCAGCAGGAAATTGTTATTAAGTCCATCGGAAAGTATATCAATAACAACAAGATGATTGGTGGAGCAACAATTCTTGGTGATGGTGAAGTCGCATTGATTCTTGATGCGAATGCAATAGTCTAGGAGGTGCCGATATGGTAGAAACTGTTTCTAGTAAAGAAGCGAAGCAATATATTGTAGTAAAGCTTGGAAACGAACAATACGGCATTGATATCCAGTATGTGGATAATATTGTTCGGATGCAGAAAATTACCCGTGTGCCGAAGGCGCAGGAGTATTTCAAGGGAGTTATCAATTTGCGCGGAGAAATTGTTCCGGTTATGAGCCTTCGTGTTAAGTTTGAATTGGAGGAAGATGTGTTTACCGGAAAAACCCGTATTCTGATTTTAAAATTCGAACCACAGGCAGCAGTAGGGGTGATTGTTGATGAGGTTCGGGAAGTGGTGACATTGGATACGGATTCGATTGAAAAGGTAAGCTATGACCCG
>JAQXOR010000133.1 GCA_029099805.1 Lachnospiraceae bacterium | reverse complement strand
GATACTGATTCCAGATGTTTACCATACGGTTGACCTTGTCGTTTTCCGAGGAAACGGTATATTTGGACAAAAGCTTTTCCCAGTATGCCTTTAATTCGGCAAAAGCTTTTTCAACATCTGCCTCGGTCTGATAGCGGGAGAGCATTGCGTTTGCCGGTTTCTTATTGATAACATTCGGAGCCTCCCATTTTTCGTCCTGAGGATTTTCGATATAACCCAAAACGAAAATGAAGGTCTTTGTCTCACCCGGAGCCAAAGATACATTAATCTGGTGAGCGGCAATCGGAGACCAGCCGCTTGCCATGGAATTGGTGCAGGCACCGTTTTCGATTGCTTCCGGGTTTGCTGCGGAGCGGTATGCACCGAGGAATGCATCACGGCTTGTATCAAATGCGTCAACCGGTGTATTTACAGAATAAACAGCGTAGTGATTACGGCGCTCTCTGTATTCCGTTTTATGGAAAATCGTGGAGCCGACTACTTCTACCTCACCGGTGCTTAAGTTTCTCTGGAAATTCTTCATATCATCATCTGCATTCCAGAGACACCATTCAACATAGGAGAAAAGCTGTAACTCCTTCTTTTCGGAAGAAGTGTTGGTGACGGTAAGCTTGCTGACTTCACAGGTATCATTCATCGGAACAAAGGTAAGAACGGAAGCTTCTACATCATTTTTCTTACCGGTGAAGCGGCTGTAACCGATACCGTGTCTGCACTCGTAAGCATCCAGTTCGGTTTTGGTCGGCTGCCAGCCCGGATTCCAGACAGTATTTCCGTCCTTTATGTAGAGATATTTTCCGTTTGTGTCAGCCGGAATATCATTATAGCGATATCTGGTCAGACGAAGGAGCTTTGCATCCTTATAAAAGGTATATCCGCCGCAAGTATTGGAAATCAGGCTGAAGAAATCGTTACAGCCAAGATAGTTAATCCAAGGAAGCGGAGTCTTCGGAGTGGTGATTACATATTCTTTGTTTGCATCATCAAAAAAACCGAACTTCATAGTAGTTTCTCCTTTACTTTTCATTCTCTCTTTCTGAAAGGTTACTGTCAAGTTAAACGATTAAGTTCAAATAAATACTTGAAATATCGAGCACCTTTACTTGCATTATACACAATAAGCTTTTAAAAAGCAACCGGAAAATGAAATTTATTTATGGTTTTTAATAAATTTTGTGTTAATTTAATAAAAAATAGAAAATACAGCTTGCATAAATGTGAAATCTGCTGTATGATTGTCATACGAAAACGATTAAGTAAGATATAAATCAATGTCAGGGAGTAAGTGGAGAACGGAACGAGGAGTATTCTATGGTATCAATGAAAAGGATTTCCGAATTATGCGGAGTGAGCATAGCAACGGTCAGCAAAGCATTAAATAATCATGCAGACATCGGAGAAGAGACAAAGGAGCGGGTACGAAGGGTAGCAAAGGAACAGGGCTATTTTCCGAATTCCTCTGCCAGGGCTTTAAAAACAAAGCGCACCTACAATCTCGGAGTGCTTTTTGTGGATGAAGCTCAGAGTGGTCTGACGCATGATTATTTTGCAAACGTATTAAACAGCTTTAAAAAGGTGGCGGAAGAGAGGGGCTACGATATTACGTTTATCAGTTCCGGAAAAGAAGGCGAGAAGCGGATGTCTTATTTGGAACGGTGTCGCTACCGTGGCTTTGACGGCGTAGTAATTGCCTGTGTGGATTTTGATAATCCGGAGGTGGAGGAGCTTATTAAAAGCGATATCCCGCTTGTGACAATCGACCACTTATTTTACGGGCGTGCCGCAGTCATCTCCGATAATGTTACCGGTATGCGGGAGCTCCTCACTTATGTTGTAAAGCAGGGACATCGGAACATTGCCTATATTCACGGGGCTGATTCCGCAGTTACAAGAAACCGTCTGTCATCCTTTTACAAGACAGCGGAGGAGCTTGGAATTATGGTTCCGGATGAGTATATTAAAGAGGCGGCCTATCGAAGCACCAGAGAGGCAGGGGAAGCAACAAAGTACCTTTTGGAACTGAAAGAGCCACCAACCTGTATTTTGTACCCGGATGATTTTTCCAGCTTTGGCGGTATGAATGTAATCAAGGAGAGAGGACTTCGGATTCCGGAGGATATTTCGGTGGCAGGCTATGACGGTCTGCGAATCGGCAGACATATTGAGCCGAAGCTGACTACACTCCGGCAGGATACGGAGGCAATCGGGGCGGAAGCGGCAAAAAAGCTGATTGATTTGATTGAAAGACCGAAGACAACAATAATTGAGCAGATTGTTATCGGCGGAGAGGTATATGAAGGAAAAACGGTAAAGAGGATGAGAGGAGGACAGTATGTCTGCAAATGAGAAGAAAAAGAAACAGGATATGATAAAAAAGGCTTTTTTGTGTGCATTTCCTAAAACGATTCCGATTATGATGGGGTTTCTTTTTTTGGGAATGTCATACGGAATCTACATGAAGGTCTCCGGATTTTCTTTTATCTATCCGTTGTGTATGAGCGTGGTGATATTTGGAGGCTCTTTAGAGTTCGTGGCGGTAGCTATGCTGCTTGGAAGCTTTGCCCCGTTACAGACCTTTCTGATGGCACTGATGATTCAGGCACGTCACCTGTTTTATGGTATTTCCATGTTAGAAAAGTATAAAGGAACCGGGTGGAAGAAGCCCTATTTAATTTTCGGCTTGTGTGATGAAAGCTTTTCCGTAAACTGCTCTACGGAGGTTCCGGAGGGAGTGGAAAAGAGCTGGTTCTACTTTTTTGTTACAATGTTAAATCAGGTATATTGGGTAATCGGAGCGACAGTCGGGGGGATTCTTGGTTCCTTTATCAGATTCAATACGGAGGGTCTTGATTTTGTTATGACAGCAATGTTTGTTGTGATTTTTTTGGAACAGTGGTTAAAAGAGAAGAAGCATTATACGGCATTAATCGGTGTGCTGGTATCGGCAGTCTGTCTTCTTGTATTTGGAGCAGAGTCGTTCCTGATTCCGACAATGGTCTGTATTCTTTGTCTGCTTACTGTATTTCGTAAGCCGATTGAAAAGGCAGGTGGGTTATCATGACAGTAGCACAGGAGATTATTACGATAGCACTTTGTGCACTTGCAACCATGCTTACCCGCTTTATACCGTTTTTGGTATTTCGGACAAATAAACCGACACCGAAGTATATCCGGTATTTGGGGAAGGCACTTCCTGCGGCTATTTTTGGTATGCTGGTTGTGTACTGCCTGAAAAATGTAACGATACTTACCGGAAATCACGGACTTCCGGAGCTGCTTACAATCTGTCTGGTAGTGCTGCTTCACTTATGGAAGCGGAATATGCTGCTTTCGATTTTGGGCGGTACCGTGTGTTATATGCTGCTTGTTCAGATTGTGTTTTGAGTTGCAGTGAGCAAAAAAACGTGCTACAATGAGTGAAACATAGGAGAAAGGTGAAAAACGATGCTATTATATAAGTTGCCGCTCGGATGTCTCATCCTGGTCTTATTGTTGGTTTTTCTTTATTATTTTGAAAAGAGGCGACGCAAGGTACGGCGGCGTACCAGAATATTTGAGTTGTTTTTATTTGTTGCAGTGTTGTACTTTTGCCTGGATATTGCAACGGTCTATACGGTGAATCATCTGGAAAGTGTTCCGCCGTTGGTGAATAAGGTGCTTCATCTGGCTTTTTATTTCGCGATAGACTGGTGTATTTTATTGTCATTTCTCTATTTGGTTGCTTTGCTGGATATTTCTTTTTCAAAAAGGCAGTTATGGGGCTTGGTTTATCTTCCGTACGGGACCGGGCTTCTGATTATGCTATGCGGTCTTCCGTCTCTGGAATACCGGATTGGAAAAGAAACCAATTATTCCATGGGAATTCCGGCTTATGTCTGCTATATTTTGGTGGCATATTTCTTTGCCCTTGCAGTGATTATCTGGTTCCGTAACAGGAAAAATATATCGAGAAATAAGAAAATCACCTTTTTACTCTGTCTTCCTGTTTTTATGCTGTTTATGATATATCAGATGATTTATCCGGAATCTCTTGTCAGCTCGCTGGCTATTACCGTACTGATTCTCGGTGCGTATTGCTCTGCGGAAAATGCGTCGACAGTCGAACTGATGCAGTATCATAATCGGGTTGTGTCGGCATTTGCAGAGGTGATTGAAAGCAGAGATGACAATACCGGACAGCATGTGAAACGAACAACGGCATATGTACGTTTGATTTCAGAGGAGCTTATGAAACGTAAGGCATTTCCGGAGACACTGACGAAGACATATTTTCATTCAATAATAAAGGCGGCACCGTTGCATGATTTCGGAAAAGTGGCAATTCCGGATGCGGTTCTGCAAAAGAAGGGCAGACTGACACCGGAGGAATTTGAAATAATGAAGAAACATACGGTGTACGGAGCGGAAATGGTGGAGCATACATTGAGTAAACTAGAGGAACTGGAAGATACAGAGGTGGCCTATCAGGTGGCAATGTATCACCATGAGCGCTGGGACGGCAAGGGATATCCGAAAGGTCTGCAGGGAGAAGAAATACCTCTTTGTGCAAGAATTATGGCAGTGGCTGACGTATTTGATGCAGTATCCCAGAAGCGCTGTTATCGTGAAGCAATGACATTGGACGAATCGTTTGCGATTATTGACGAGGGAACCGGGAGCCAGTTCGACCCGGTAATCGCAACTGTATTTTTGCAGAAGCGGGCGGAGGTAGAGACGCTTATACAGGAATTGGAGACAGAAAAATAAGAAAAAGTAAGTACGGAAAGGAGAGAATGAAAATGGTTAAGCATGTGATATTATGGAAATTGAGGGAAGAAATTACCGGAGACGCAAGGGAAAAGGTGCTCTGTGAGATGAAGGAGAATCTGGAGGCACTGGTCGGTAAGGTACCGGGGCTGTTGCGTCTGGAGATTGTAACTGTACCGCTGGCATCCTCGAATGCGGATGTAATGTTGGACAGTGAGCTGAAGGATGAAGAGTCATTAAAGGGATATCAGTCGCATCCGGCCCATGTAGCGGTAGCAGACACGTATGTGCGTCCGTTTACGGAAGTGCGTTTGTGTATGGATTATGAGGCATAGGCGGGATGCCTTGACAAAATTGTTTTAAGGCGTATAATGGAGGATAGCGTTAGAATATTAACAATATGTTTGAAATGAGGTTTATGTGATGAGTGAAGAGATTTACGAGCAGGAGTCAGAGTGCTCCCATGATTGTAGCAGCTGTTCTTCCAACTGTGGTTCCAGAAAGCCGGACAAGTCCCAGTTTGCCGAGCCGATGAATCAGTATAGTAATGTGAAGAAGGTAATCGGTGTTGTCAGCGGTAAGGGCGGTGTAGGTAAGTCCTTTGTGACCTCTTATCTTGCTGTCTTAATGCAGCGCATGGGATATAAGACCGCAGTTCTGGATGCGGATGTGACCGGTCCGTCCATTCCGATGGCATTCGGTGTGCATAAGAAGGCGCAGGGCAATGAGCTTGGTATTTTACCGGAGTATACAAAGAACGGTACGGCGATTATGTCGGTGAATCTTTTGTTGGAAAATGAAGAAGTACCGGTAGTCTGGAGAGGTCCGGTGATTGCGGGTACGGTAAAGCAGTTCTGGTCCCAGGTTGTCTGGGGAGATGTGGACTATATGTTTGTTGATATGCCTCCGGGAACCGGCGATGTTCCGCTTACGGTGTTCCAGTCTCTTCCGATAGACGGCATTGTTATTGTGACCAGCCCGCAGGATTTAGTATCCATGGTTGTTGCAAAGGCTGTGAATATGGCACGAGAAATGGAGATTCCGGTGCTTGGTCTAGTTGAAAACTATAGTTATGTAGAGTGTGGAAACTGCGGTGAAAAGATGTATGTATTTGGAGAAAGCCACATTGAGGATACGGCACGTAAGTTTAACCTTCCGGTACTTGGCAGACTTCCGCTGAATCCAAAGATTGCAAAGGCAGTCGATGCGGGTGATATCGAGAGCCTTACGGGAGACTGGCTGGAGGATGTTACGCTTGTTCTGAAGGAGCTTCTTCCGGCATCCGCCACACCGGCAGAGCAGGGAAATTATACCCTTGCCGTAACTACGGATGAGGACAATAATGTATTCCAGCATTTCGGTCATTGTGCGAAGTTTACGTTATATACGTTCAGCGACGGTATTCTGATGGCAAAGACCGTATTGGAGACCGACGGCAACGGTCATGAAGCAATGGCAGGGGTACTGGAAGAGCATAATGTAAAGGTCCTTCTTTGCGGCGGTATTGGTATGGGGGCTATGCAGGCTTTGATGGAGGCAGGTATTTTGGTAGTACCGGGTCTTACCGGAGATATTGATGTGGCAGTAGCAGGCTACCTTGACGGAAGTCTTGACAGCAGTACAGAACCGAATTGTCATTCCCATGAGTCCGGGAATTGCGGCGGAGGTACCTGCGGAGGGTGCTGTCACTAATCCTTGGAGGATTATTATGAGAAAAACGTATTGCGGAGCATGTCGCGGAGAGCGGGGATGTCCGGATTGCCAAAAGGCGGCAAGGTCGGCGGATTATACCGGTATCACTGAGTTTTTGACCGGAAATAAAATGCCTGATTTGTCCATGGAGGACAGGACAGAATGTGTCGAAGGGAAGCACAGCCGTTCCTGCAGAGAGCTTTTACTGGCAGCAGATTTGGGGACAACAACATTAGCATTTGTCTGTACACAGGAGCGTGGGCAGATGCTTGCTTCCTATGGGACAGAGAATCCCCAGCGAAAGACTGCAGCCGATGTAATCGGCAGAATTGATGCGGCAATTCGGGGACAGAGGGAGAGATTAACAAAAGAGATTAGGGAAGCCTTGGCGCAAGGCTTCCTTTTTGTGTTTGAAAAAGGAAATGAGAGATTATGGGAAATGGGGAGGACCTCTGTACCGGATGCGGTTCATTTTGCAATTGCGGGAAATACGACCATGCAGCATTTACTTTTGGATTATCCGGTCGATGGGATGGCAAAGGCTCCTTTTATTCCTTATACAGTGGCAGGTAAAGTGCTTTCATTTGCGGAGTTGTTTTCGGAAACAGAACGGTTTGCGGAGTTTCCCGAGTTTGTACGAAGGGCAGATGTAACGATTTTTCCATGCTTTTCCGCTTTTGTGGGGGGAGACCTCGCAGCAGGAGCTTATGCGCTGGCAGAGGAGGTAACAAAGAAGCATCCGTGCATTTTGATTGATTTGGGAACGAACGGGGAACTGCTTCTGTTTGATAAAGATAAAATATACGGAACTGCAGCGGCAATGGGGAGTGCTTTTGAAGGAGGAAG
>JAQXOR010000132.1 GCA_029099805.1 Lachnospiraceae bacterium | reverse complement strand
TGGATAAATAATTGTGAAGCATACGAATTCCTTTCATTTGGCAGTGTGAGAAACAGAATAATTTCCACGCGACATTTGTATCGCAATCCGTAGCATTTCGCATAAGAGAAGAAATGCGGGGATTAATCTGAAAAATCACTGGTTTAATTTAGGAAAACGCTGAATGAAGCAGTGTTTCCTTAGGTTTCTTTTATTATAGCATTGTCATGGTTGGAGTTATATAGTATAATATGACATATAGGCGAAGAAAATGGTATATTTTCGAAGATGCGGAAGGGGACGACATGAAACATAACGGAGTTCGTTTTATGATGGAGGGCGTTGTGGTTAATGTGATGATGGTAAGCTACAGAAGGTTTAAAAAAGTGATTCCGGAGCATGCCCATGGAGAAAATGTCTATGAAATACATCTGGTAACGGAGGGAGAAGGACAAGTGTTTCTGAATAAGCATGCCCATTCTTTAACCGCCGGAAGCTTATATTTTACCGGACCCGGGATATTGCATGAGCAAATTCCCGATGAAAAGAATCCTATCACGGAATTTGGGTTGTATCTGCAGCTGGAAGGAGAACAGACAGGCGGTGAATTATTAAGAGAATTACGCCGGAATGCCATGTGGTGCGGAAAATGTTGCAGGATGCTCCCGTCACTTGCGGAGCAGATTCTGGTGGAACAGACGGAGAAAAGGCTTGGAGGCGATGAAAAGAGACTGCATCTTTTAGCAGATTTTCTCATCGAGTGTATCAGAAGCATTGATAAGAAAGAGGAGGAGCAAACAAAGCTTCCGTTGCCGGAGGAGGAATTTCCGGTGCATCGGATACAGGCGGAAAATGTCCAGCTGGTGGCGGATGAAATCTTCTTATACGAGTACCGCGATATTACGCTCGGAGAGCTGGCAAGACGGCTTGGCTTCAGTGTACGCCAGACGCAGAGGTTTCTGGAACGGATGTACGGAAAAACATTTGTAAGAAAAAAACTGGAGGCAAGAATGTCGGCGGCAATCCCTCTTTTGCAGAACAGCAGCTACACAATTACCGAAATCAGTGAGCGGCTGGGCTATTCGTCGGTTGAACATTTCTCCCACGCATTTTCGGAATATTACGGGTATGTGCCGAGCAGCCTAAGAAAGAGCGATATTGAATGAGAGTCCCCCTCTTTTCCTTGACAATGTGCTCCGGAGTTATTATAATAATATATAAAAAAACACGTGTTTTAAATCCGAGAGGAAACGATAGAAAAGAACAGGAGAGGAGTACTGATATGAATAATAATGTTCTGATGATGAATGAGAAACAGGCAAATAAAGTGGTGGCAAAGGTAATGCGGATTACATTCCTGATTTTTGTTCTGGTATACGGACTTAATCTCGCAGGTATTTTTGTGGTAGACAATACTATTATGACAATTGCGTTTGTGTCCGGTTCCGTTTTCCTGTGGCTTCCGACTCTCTTTTCGCGAATCGGAGACGGCACGGCGGGATACATTAAATACCTGAATGTCATTTGTGCAACAATGTTTATTTTCGTGTCTACGGTTACCTTAAGCTTTCATGTTGTGGTTGTTTATGTCTATGCGATAGCGATTTCGTGCCTGTATTTTTCCAAGAAACTGAATGTTTTGACAACAGTTATTAATGTAATCGGTGTATCGGTGGGACAGATACTGGCGTTTCAGCTGAATACTCTGCCGGACGATAATTTTTCCACGATGTATAAGGTGATTGTGTATGGGGTAGCACCGAGAGCGTTGACCCTGATTGCGATTGCTGCTATTTTTACGATGCTTTGCAGCAGAACAGCAGCTATGCTCGGTAACCTAATGGGTGCTGAGGAGCAAAAGGAAATGTTAGAAAAAATGACGAAGCTGCGTGAACAGAACGGACAGGTCTCTAAGCTTCTTCTTTCCCTGGTAGAGGAGCTGGGAAGTCTTACGGAGGTTTCCAATACTACCAATCAGAAGGTTGCGGACGAGACGGATGATATCTTAAGCGGTACACAGGATAATGCAGGACAGATTCAGATGATGAATGAGGGGCTTGTCAATATTACGAATCGTATGGCACAGCTTGGAGAGATGAGTGCACAGATTGCTGAGGCAGCGGAGCAGATTCGGGAGCTTTCCGCAGGGAACCGTGCTACAATGGAACAGGCATCGGATGGTATGCAGCAGATTTCGGAGAGCTCCAGAGAATGCAAAAGAGTGATTGAGGTTCTGGGAGAGCAGTCGAATGAAATTATGGGGATTATCCAGACGATTACCGCGATTTCTGCACGTACCAAGCTTCTTGCATTAAATGCTACAATAGAGGCTGCAAGAGCAGGAGAGCACGGAAAGGGCTTTGCCGTAGTGGCAGAGGAGATTCAGAAGCTTTCCGAACAGACACAGGTTGCGGTAGATAATATCGGTACGATTGTACATGAGGTTGTAAACAGTACGGAGGAAGCGGTGGCTTCGATGGAACAGAGTTCCAGACTGACCGAGCAGGGAATGCAGCAGATGAAGCAGGCCGGAGAATCTACCAATACAATTACGCAGGCAAATGAAGAAATGTCTGCACAGCTTGAGGAAGTGGACAAGATCACAAGAGCCCTTTTGGAGAGCGAAAAGCAGGTAGCAGCCGGAATGGAGCAGGTACATCAGAATACGGAAGTGACACTGACTGCGGTTGAGCACGTTGCAGACGCAATGAGAGAAAGCAGAGGCGGCACGGAGAGTCTGGTTGATATGGTACGAAAGATTCGAGAGCTTTCCGAGCAATTAACAGAGGGAAATGAATAACAAAGAAGAGACGGAGACGAGATGAAGGATTTGATAAAAAAGCTTTGGAAGATGTGCCTGAACCGTGAGATAGTTACGTATGCGATTGCCGGGGTTGCTACTACGGTTGTTAATTTTGTTGCATACCATCTGTTATGTAATGTGCTTGGTATTCCGAATCTGGTAGCGAATGCCATAGCCTGGGTAGTGGCAGTGGCGTTTGCCTATGTTGTGAATGCGAGATGGGTGTTTCTTGAGAAGTTTGAGGGCTGGAAAAAGGAATGGGAGCGTATTGTTAAATTTACCGGCGCAAGAGTGGCTACCCTGGTAGTGGAAGAAGTCGGGATGTTTCTGCTTGTGGATGTGCTGCACGGTCCGAATCTGATTATGAAAGCGATTGTAGCAGTGCTTGTCATTATTTTGAACTATGTGTTCAGCAAGCTGTTTGTGTTTATCTCCGGTACGGAGAAAACGGTTGAAAAGCAGGATGAAGAGAAATAGAACGGAGGCAGATATGGACTTTTCGGTAAATGCCGTGGTAACGGTGAAAAAGGGCGAGGCAAGGAGCTTAAAGGCCGGCGGACTCTGGATTTATGATAATGAAATTGATACGATTACGGGCGCTGTAACAGACGGCGCCCTGGTTCGTGTAAACGATTTTGACGGCTATGTTTTAGGAATCGGATTTATCAACCGCAGGTCGAAAATTACGGTGCGTATGCTTACGCGAGATAAGGATACGGAGATTAATGAAGCTTTCTTTGAAAAGAGAGTGCGTGCTGCATGGGAGTACCGCAAGAAGACGGTGGATACGAGCAGCTGCCGTCTGATTTTCGGAGAAGCAGATTTTTTACCGGGGCTCGTAGTGGATAAGTTCTCGGATGTATGTGTGGTACAGTCGCTGGCACTTGGAATTGACCGGTTAAAGCCTGTGATTATTGAGGCGCTGAAGAGGGTACTGGCAGAGGACGGCATTGTACTTCGCGGAATTTACGAGCGCAGTGATGCCAAGGTAAGGGAACAGGAAGGAATGGAACGGTTTAAAGGTTTCTTATCCGAACCGTTTGATACGGAAGTGGAGATTGTGGAAAACGGTGTCCGGTATCTGGTAGACGTGGCAGACGGGCAGAAGACAGGGTTCTTCCTGGACCAGAAATATAACCGTCTTGCGGTACAGAAGCTTTGTAAGGACGCAAGAGTTTTGGATTGCTTTACCCATACCGGCTCCTTTGCATTAAATGCGGGGATTGCCGGAGCTGCAAGTGTGCTCGGTGTGGATGCTTCGGAGCTTGCCGTAGAGCAGGCAGGAAAGAATGCTGTACTGAATGGGCTGTCGGATACCGTAAAGTTTCGGTGCGCGGATGTATTTGAGCTTTTACCGGAGCTGGAGCGTGCCGGAGAGCAGTATGATGTAGTGATTCTGGACCCGCCGGCGTTTACAAAGTCCCGGAGTTCCGTAAAAAATGCGGTAAGAGGCTACCGTGAGATTAATATTCGTGGGTTGAAGCTGGTGAAGGACGGGGGCTACCTTTGCACCTGCTCCTGCTCTCATTTCATGACACCGGAGCTCTTTACGGAGACTATTGCCCAGGCCGCAAGAGATGCTCATGTACGTCTCCGTCAGGTAGAATACCGCACCCAGGCAGCGGACCACCCGATACTTTGGGCGGCGGATGAGTCCTATTATTTGAAGTTTTACATCTTCCAGGTGGTGAAGAGTTTTTAAGGAGCGTCAAGGTTCTGAATGCTTGATTTTACACAGTATGAGCGATTTGAAAGAAATTGCATAAGTATCGTATTTTATCGTTAAATGGTGTAGTTTCATGGAAAATTGGTGTAGTAAATGGTGTAGAAAAAGAGTTGTTAAGAAAAATGGTGTAGTAGACAAATAGGAGCGATGTTTATAGCTTAATAAGATTATAAGAACAAAGAATAGCAGGGATTTCCATAGATAGGAAGTCCCTGCTTCTTTATTTCTGTTTGCATTCCATGTTTTCCAATGCGTATTCACATGCTTGTATTACGAAGCCGGAGAAAGATACATTGTTTTCTACGATTACTTGGTCAATCTTTTCGATGAGAGAAACGGGAAAACGGATTGTTTTGTTCTCGGTTTCTTTTTTGTCTGGTCTGAGTTGAAACATCGTGTATACCTCCTTGCACTATTATTGTATTTCATATCATGCGTTAAGTATGCATTGCAAAATGTATTACAAACGCATTGCAAAAGAAAGAAAAGTGTGATAGAATGGAAAAAAACAAAATGGAGGGAATACCATGAAAAAAAGAGCAATTTCATTTGTTGCGTTGTTGACAGCAGTATTATTGATTGGATGTAGTACAAGTGAAAAGACTACGACAGAGCCTGACAATACTAATGTGACAAGTACAACAACCGCAACACCGGAACCGACTGTAACACAGGAGCTGACCGCAACGCCGGAGCCGACTGCAACACCGGAGCCGACTGCAACACCGGAACCGACCGCAACACCTGAACCGACTGCAACGCCGGAGCCGACCGCAACACCGGAACCGACCGCA
>JAQXOR010000131.1 GCA_029099805.1 Lachnospiraceae bacterium | reverse complement strand
GGTGGAGGACATAACAATGTCGTTCTCCCAATATCAGGTAGCACATCATAAATTGAACAGCCCATTATCTCTTCAAAATATTCTTTGTTTTTAAAGGTAATATCCCAACCTTTGATGTATGCCTCCATGATGCCGTATCTACGAGTTACGTCAACAAATCTTTTTTCCAAGATAACAAATCCATAATCTGTTGCCAACGCATCACATATTTGAATCAACTTGTCATAATCATCTTCTACGCATTGCAGTATGTATTCTTTTATGTTTCTTTCTTCCTCGGTTATTGGTTCGTAATTAAACTCTTCCTTCATAAGAGGATAAGAATGAGTCATGCAAATTTTTGCCACTTCATCCCAACCCTTTTCAGTTGAATACTTATATCCTTCATAAACATGCTTCGGAATACTTACAATTCCTACTCTTCGACCAATATCATGTAATAAACCAATTATATACGCTTTATTCTCATCAAGATTCGGTAACTTACGCGCAATATTTCTCGCTGCAATTCCGACATTGATGGAATGTTTTATCCATGGACCTGGATTTAATTCTTCTGCCAGCTTTAATTCTTTTTCAGCCTCTTCGATTGTAGGTAACATTCTATCCCTCCACAAATACTTATTTACCGCTTCTCTTCACACATTATCTGAACGATTTTTACATCACACTTATCGTCATATCCAATAATCTCATATTTTCTAACTCCGCTTCCCGGGATTTAGAGGGATACTATAATCTTTTTTCGTCCGTTCTTTCTGATTATGGTTGCTGTACCAATTTAATATAGTTCAACAGAATATTAACCATATTATTTTCCCCTATTCTTGCAATATCAGAAAATAAAATTTTCAAGCAGTGCCCCTTCTTCTCCCGGCGGAACCGCTGCAAATCCATAATGTTCTTTCCACAGTTCAAAACGAGTTTCCTCATCAAACCCAACAGCCTTATTGTATAAATTCAAAAATCTTGGTACTAAATTTACGATTTCTATGCTATCCTTCATCAAAATACCACAAGCCCCATAAGCAGATTTCCTTAAGAGAACCATAAGGAGACGTCGGTACTTGGTGAGGTTCTTTCGAACCTAGTACCCGCTACGTCTCCGCATGAGCAAGCGCGGGTTCTCGTAGGAAAACTCTGCTTTGGGGCTTTGTATCTGATTCAGCTACCAAACTGCGCCACAAGGCCAAAAAAGTGGATTTTTCTTAAGAGAACCATAAAGAGACGTCAGCACTTAGCGAGGTATTTTCGAGCTTAGTGTCTGCTACGTCTCTGCATGAGCGAGAGCGTGTTCTCGTAGAAAAACTCCACTTCTTTGACCTGGACAAACTCACAAGCTGAATCAGATACAATCTTTAAAACAGTCCCGTGATTTTTCCTGCTTCATCCACATCAATGCGCTCCGCAGCCGGTGTCTTCGGAAGTCCCGGCATGGTCATAATCGTACCGGTAATCGCAACCACAAAGCCTGCACCTGCGGAAATATACGCCTCACGGATATTAATGTTAAAGCCCTCCGGACGACCGAGCTTTGTCTGGTCATCGGATAAGGAATACTGGTTCTTTGCCATACATACCGGGACATTACCAAAGCCCATTGCCTCAATCTTTGCAATTGCCTTCTTTGCGGCCGGGTCATAGGTTACACTACCTGCACCGTAGATTTCCTTTGCAATGGTTTCAATCTTCTCACAGATAGAAAGCTCATCCTTATAAAGTGGCTCAAAATGACTTTCCTTTGTTTCGAGCGTAGATAGTACCTTATTTGCAAGCTCGATACCGCCTTCGCCTCCCTTTTCCCAGACATCGGAAAGTGCAAACTCTGCACCTCTTGCTTCACAGAACTCCTTTACAAAAGCGAGCTCTGCCGGAGAATCGGTAATGAAACGGTTCAGAGTTACCACTACCGGTACATGATACTTCTGTAAATTCTCGATATGCTTTTCAAGATTTACAATGCCCTTCTTCAATGCCTCAACATTTTCGGCAGAAAGGTCAGCTTTTGCCACGCCGCCGTTATACTTAAGTGCACGTACCGTTGCCACAAGTACCACCGCATCCGGCTTTAAGCCTGCCATACGGCACTTGATATCAAGGAACTTCTCGGCACCGAGGTCTGCGCCGAAGCCGGCCTCTGTAATCACATAATCCGCAAGCTTTAATGCGGTCTTTGTCGCACGGACACTGTTACAGCCGTGTGCAATATTCGCAAACGGTCCGCCGTGAACGATAGCCGGCGTATGCTCTAAGGTCTGGATTAAATTCGGACGGATGGCATCCTTTAAAAGAGCAGCCATTGCTCCTACTGCCTTTAACTGCTCCGCCGTTACCGGGTTTCCGTCATAATCATATGCCACAATAATACGTCCGAGACGTGCCTTTAAGTCGTCCATATTATCAGCAAGGCAGAGAATTGCCATAATCTCGGAAGCAACGGTAATAATGAAGTGGTCCTCTCTCACCACGCCGTCTGCCTTCTTACCCATACCGATTACAATATTACGAAGGGCACGGTCATTCATGTCAAGACAACGCTTCCAAATCACCTGCTTGGTGTCGATACGAAGCGCATTGCCCTGCTGAATATGGTTATCAAGCAGCGCCGCAAGCAAATTATTTGCGGAAGTAATCGCATGGAAATCTCCGGTAAAATGAAGATTCAAATCCTCCATCGGAACAACCTGCGCATAGCCGCCGCCCGCCGCTCCGCCTTTGATACCAAAGCACGGTCCGAGGGAAGGCTCACGAAGTGCAATCACAGCCTTCTTTCCAAGCTTTCCGAAGGCCTGTCCCAAGCCCACGGTAGTCGTCGTCTTTCCTTCTCCTGCCGGGGTCGGATTGATTGCGGTTACAAGCACCAGTTTACCGTTCGGATTATCCTTTACTCTGTCCCAAAGCTCATCCGTAAACTTTGCCTTGTACTTTCCGTAAAAATCAAGCTCATCCTCCGTAATCCCAAGCTGTTTTGCAACCTCTTTAATCGGCTGCAACACTGCCTCCTGTGCGATTTCAATATCAGTCTTCATCTTACCGTTCCTCCTTATTTTTACGGTAGTGTCGGTAACCGGCACTCCAATTATTTTTCTTCAATCTTTGGGCTCTCTTTGGCTGCCTCCAGCTTGTCCTTATGCTCTTCCTTGATTTCCCAGTGAATCAAAAAGGTCAGCGCTGCCCGCAGTGCAATAATGCCGCCAACAGTCAAAATCTCCTGCCAGTCTCTTACAATAACCGTCTTTAAAATCTCACTGCCGAGCTTGAATTCCAGACCGATTGCCAGTCCCTGCGCCAGTGTCAGCTTTACATTCGGATTTTTTGTGATATAAAGTACAAATCCTTTAATACCGGAACAGATAATGACCCCGACACCGATAAATTCAAAAATAAGAATTGCAATTTCTACCACGTATCCCATCAGTTCATGTAAAAACTCCAATGCTTCCATACAATGTCCTCCTTTGTTTCCCTGTCGTTTTCTGTAAGTACCTATACATAATCACCGATATACTGCTCAAACTCCTCTGCAGTCATCAATACCTTCCGTGGCTTTGTCCC
>JAQXOR010000130.1 GCA_029099805.1 Lachnospiraceae bacterium | reverse complement strand
AGAGTTTGCAGGTCTCACGATGGCGGAGACATTAAAGAAGATTGGTTATGATGCGCCGGTAATGACACAGCGTTTCGGTGCGGACCCGTATGCAATTGTCTATGACGGAAGAGTATATCTTTATATGACGGCGGATGTGGTAGAATATGATGCAAACGGTAATTCATTGAATAACAGCTTTTCCAAGATTAATACGTTAAATGTCCTTTCTTCTTCGGACCTTGTCAACTGGACAGATCACGGCTCCATCTATGCTGCTGGAAGAAAGGGTGCTGCATCATGGGGCGGAAACTCCTGGGCACCGGCTGTTGCCTATAAAGAGATTGACGGAAAGATGAAGTTTTTCGTATATTTTGCAAATGGCGGTAACGGAATCGGAGTGCTTACCTCTGACAGTCCGACGGGACCGTTTGTCGATCCGCTCGGAAAGGCTCTTATTAGCCGCTCGACTCCGAACTGTGGAAATGTTGAATGGTTATTTGACCCTGCGGTTTTTGTAGATGATGACGGTAGTGCCTATATTTACTTTGGTGGTGGAATACCGGCAGGAAAATCACCGTCTGCTCCGGGAACCGGACGTGTGGCAAAGCTTGGTGATGATATGATTAGTCTTGCATGTGAGCCGGTTGCAATGGATACGCCATTCTTATTTGAAGATTCCGGAATAAACAAAATCGGTGATACGTATTACTATTCCTATTGTACAAACTGGAGTGTTGATGATGAGGGAAAAAAGATGTACGGGTTTTCCAGTGCACAGATTGTTTATATGACTTCTGATAACCCGATGGGACCGTTTACCATGGGCGGAGTGATTTTAAAGAATCCGGGCAATTATTTCGGATGCTATGGTACAAATCATCATTGTCTGTTTGAATATGAGGGTGAGTTGTATATTACATATCATACACAGATTCTGGAACAGCCGATGGGGATAACCGGCGGATACCGTTGTACGCATATCGCAAAGCTCAACGTGACGGAAGACGGTGTGATTCAGACAATCCAGAAGACAGACCGTGAGTCTCTTGCTCAGGTTAAAACATTAAATCCGTATGAAAAGGTTGAGGCGGAAACGATGGCAACGATGGGTGGCCTGAGTACGACTCAGGCGGATGCTTCAAGTAAAGCGTGCGGTTCGGGAAATATGGAGCTTTGCGAGATTCATTCCGGCGACTGGCTTGCATTATACGGTGTTGACTTTGGAAATACCGGGGCGACTAAGTTTACGGCTGCGGTAAGAGCACCGAAAGGCGGGGAAGGTGCAATTCAGATTCGCCTGGATGGTCTGAACGGAGAAGTAGTGGGGTATCTTGACGTGAGTGCGGGAGCTGACGGAATGTATCACGAGATTACGGTTGATTTGTTAAAGAAGGTAACCGGAGAGCATACGCTGGTATTTGTATTCTGCGGAGAGGACTATACCGTAGATTACTGGCAGTTTCAGTAAGGAAAGGATAGCAGAATGAGAAAAACACGTTTTTATTTTGGAGTGCTGGTTCTGGGAGCGGTATTATTTGCTGCCTGCGGTAATAAGACGGAGGATACGGCTGCTTTAACGACCACTCCCGAAGTGACGCAGGAGACAGAGACTACACCGGAGCCGACAGCTACACCGAAGCCTACACAGAAGCCGACTCCGACTCCGATGGGGGCTAACCTGCCAGCCGGAATCAATCTGTTGAATACGTATGGCAAAACATTTGGACGAATCGGAACCTGCATTAACGGTTATCAGTTTACGGATCAGACAGCACTTGCCTTACTAAAGGAGAACTATAACAGTATAACGCTGGAAAATGAGATGAAGCCGGATGCAATCCTGAAGGATTACAGAAAGCAGCTTTCTTTGGATGAGGCTGAGGCAAAGGGATATGTAATTCCGGAGAATTACAGGGAGAGTACGGTACCGGAACTTAATTTCTACTATACAGACAGGGCCCTGGATTTTTGTGCGGAAAATAACCTTGGGCTTCGCGGACATACGCTGGTATGGCACAGTCAGACGCCGAACTGGTTTTTCCGTGAGGGATACCTGCCGGACGGTGAGTTTGTTACGCCGGAAGTAATGAATGCGCGTTTGGAATTTTATATCCGTTCGGTTATGGGACATGTGTATGACCATGAGCACGGGGATGTTTTATATTCCTGGGATGTTGTAAACGAATATGTTCATGCGGAAAATTCCGGCTGGGCAGCTGTATACGGTGAAGAGGGTCTGACGCCTTCCTTTGTGAAGCTGGCATTTGAAATTGCAGATGATGTATTAGTTCAGTATGGAATCAGAGAAAATGTTTCTTTACTTTACAATGATTTTAATACATATTCCGAGACACTGCAGATTTTAAGACTGCTGGAGTTTGTCAATGCGGACAAAAAGGTTTGTGACGGTGTAGGAATGCAGTCTCATCTGAAGGTAATGAATCCACCGGCAATAAAGTTTAAGATGGCAGTGGAGGATTTTCTCGAGGCAGGTCTTGAGGTGCATCTGACGGAACTGGATGCGGGAAATTCAAATCCAACGTTTCATGCGGATTATATGTACGAAATAATGGAAGACTTGCTCGAACTGAAACAGGCAGGAGCGGAAATAAACGGAATTACTTACTGGGGAATCTCCGATGTGACATCCTGGAGAAAAGACGAGAAACCGCTTTTATTTACTACGCCGAAGACACCAAAGCTTGCGTATTATAAGGTGTTGGAAGCGTATGTAGATGCTGGACTTTATGTGGAAGAATAGATGGCGTGAAAAATGATTTTAATGCTTTACAAAGTTGAGCAGGTGTGCTAGAATTGATACGTCAAAAATCAAAAGAGAAGCAGAGTAGGAATTTGCGCGTTAAGTGTCTGTCGGACGGGGAGTTGTCGATGGAACGAAAAGAGTAATCTTGCGGTGCAGATTCCGCATCCCGCTGCTACAAATAGGAATCCCCTATTGTTGTAGCTGTTGCAAGGGACGGCTGTCGGCCGGCGGAAAGCCGGAGACAGTGTTCTTTTCTGTGATTGCGACGATTACAACGAAAGGGGATTTTTTTATGCGAATGAAAGAATCGGCAAAGGAACTCGGCAGCCTGAAATCACTGGTTGCCATGGCAATGTTACTGGCATTACGTCTGGCACTTGGTTATGTAACCAATATTCAGATTACGGAGAGCATCAAAATCGGCTTTACGATTTTTCCGACTACCATCGCCTGTATGATGTTCGGACCTGTTCCGGGAGCAGTCATGGGTGGAGCGGCGGATTTAATCGGGTTCTTTCTAAAGCCGACCGGTGCGTTTTTTCCGGGTTATACGTTAGACAGTATGGTGGCAGGGTTTATTTACGGATGCTTTTTTTACAAGAGAGAGAAACTATCACTCTGGAGAGTGATGGCGGCACTTGCTACAGTAACGGTAATTGTAAATCTTTGTATGACAACAAGCTGGATTTCCATTCAGTTTGGTGTAAAAGATGTCAGCTTGTTTTTCAGTGACAGTGCGGCAGCCTGGGAGAGCTTTTTCTTAAAGTTTCAGGCGAAATTTTTTGAAAGATTTCTTAAAAATGCCATTATGTATCCGATTAATGTTGCGGGTGTATTTGCACTTATGACGGCGGTACGAAGGGTGCCGGCACTTCGTCCGTACATATTCGGGACAAAGGAATCCGGTGTAAAACAAGATAAGAAGATAGCAACTACCGGAATTGACCGGGTGTGAGAAAGGCGAAACGGAATGACCTATGAAGAGACGTTAGAATATATTCACAGTTTGTATTGGCGTGGAAAAAAGAGCGGTCTGGAAAAGACGCGCGAATTACTGGAATTGTGCGGGCATCCTGAGCGGTACCTTCGCTGTGTTCACATTGCGGGGACAAACGGAAAAGGAAGTACGGCTGCCATGCTTGCATCGGTATGCCAATGTTCTGGTCTGAAGGTGGGATTGTATACGTCCCCCTATATTGTTCGGTATAATGAGCGCGTGCAGGTAAACGGACAGGAAATTCCGGATGAAAAGCTTTCGGAACTCACGGAGTATCTGGCAGAGCTTGTGGAGCAGATGGAGGTACCGCCAAGTGAATTTGAGTTTGGGACAGTACTTGCTTTTCTGTATTTTAAAGAACAAAACTGTAATCTGGTCATTTTAGAAACAGGGTTGGGCGGGACGTTTGATTCGACCAATGTAATTGAAAATCCGCTTCTTTGTATCATTACGGCACTCGGTCTGGATCATACGGCACAGCTCGGAAGTTCGTTGACAGAAATTGCAGAGGCTAAGGCAGGAATTATTAAGCCGGGAGCTCCGGTCGTATTTTACGGAGATTGCAGGGAAGGGGAGGAGGTAATCGGAAGACGATGTGCCGAATGCGAAGTATCGTTTGTGACTCCTTCGTTTTCTGAAATTGTATCAGAGTCCTTCGGAACAGTAGTTCAGTGTCAGCAGTTTTCCTACAAAAAGTGGAAGCATGTGTTACTTGCACTTCCCGGTCTGTATCAGCAAAGAAATGCGGCTCTTGTATTGGAAGCGACAGAACAGCTGGAGAGTCTCGGAATATCCATACCGGAACAAGCTGTCCGGGATGGATTGCAGAAGGTGCACTGGCAGGCACGCCTGGAAGTGCTTCGGAATCGTCCGCTTCTTCTGGCGGATGGTTCGCATAACCCGCAGGGGATGCAGGCAACCTTGGAAAGCTTACGATTATATTTCCCGGACAGAAAGCTTCAATTTATTTTTGGAGCCATGGCGGATAAAGAACTGGATACGATGGCTGCTATGTTTTTACCGATGGCAAAGAAGGTATATCTAACAGCTCCTGCTATGCCCCGGGCAAAGAAAGCGGAGGAACTTCTTACCCTGTGTCGGCAAAAATGTGCGGGGGAAAAACAGCCGGAGCTATTCCTTTGTCCTAAAGTAGAGGATGCATTACAAATGGCAGAAAAGGAAGCGGAGGAAGAAGTAATTATTGTAATAGGGTCTTTGTATCTGGTAGGAGAGGTAAAGAAAAGGCTGTCGCATCAATAAATGCGCAGCCTCTTTTTACTCTTTAATCTTCTTCTGCAGATGGCATAAAACTGAACAAACTGTCGGCAGAGATGTCGTAGCAGTAACAAAAGCGTTCCTCAAAATCAGTGAAGAATAAGTACCCCGAGACGGTGTTTAAGTTCTTATAATTCCCGGCCATCAGTAATTTTTCCGTTTTTGAAGAAAGGTCATACCGGCAAAGACGGCTGTTTTTTTTATCATCTACCTGATAGAATAGGACGCGCCCGTCGGCAGATAAATTGTACGATGAAATCCGTTCATTGGTGATGAGAGTAGCCGTATCAGACGTATTCGGAAGATAAAACAGTGCGTAATTGTGCTTTAATGAAAGAAAATATGTGCCGTCGGAGGTGATAATCGGCAGATAGCAGTCCAAATCGGCAATGCGCGTAGAAGTCTTTGCTTCCGGCAGCAGGGAATACAGACAGTGGTCTTCGGTAACGCCGGAATAGTAAAGCACGCCGTTACGATAGTTTACGGGCAGAATATAGTCGGAGGTAATCAGATGAGGGCTTTCCTTTTCAGAGGTGGCACAAAGAGAGCATAAATCGTAGTTGCCGTCATCTCCGTGTGCCTGAAAATACAGATTGTTTCCACCCAGCATAACCATACCGCAGGCTTCCGGATACAGTAAGGTGAGCCCTTTGTTTTTTAAATTTAAACGATAAATGCCGGTATCCAAAAGATCAAAAACAGTATTGCCGTTTGTGTTTTTGCGGTAGTTGATGCGGGAGTAATACAGATACGTGGATAAATAATCCGGGTTCAGATATTCCACTGAGTCCATGGTAAGGCGTGTGGTTTCCTCAAGCGAATGCGTAGTGCGGTATAAGCGGAAATTGTCCGCAAGATTGGCGAAATAGATATAGTTCTCATCTTCGGCAAAGAGGCCGCGGTTATAAAGGTTTCCTGCGGTATTTCCGGAATATTCAACGGGGTTTTCCGGAAGACGGGCTTTGATTTTTATGAGTAAGATTGCGATTGTCAGGATGGATATTACAATAACCGAAATCAGGATGCCTTTTAGTCTTTTGTTCATTCGTTTGAGCCTCCGTTTTTTAAAAGATACAAATACAAGTTTATTTTATCATTCCGTGGCAGAAAGTCAAGAAATGCATTGCTTTTTTCAAGTCAACAAAGTATAATCATTGTTGGTATAAAATGTAAGCGATGATAGGAGAGCAGGTATGAAAGATCTTGCACAATGCAGAAAAGAAATCGATGAAATAGATGCACAGATGACCGCATTGTTCGAAGAGAGAATGCAGATTGCGGCGGATGTTGCAGAGTATAAACGGGTTTCCGGAAAAAAGGTATTTGATAAGCAGAGAGAAGATGAGAAGCTGGATGCAGTGGAACAGATGGCATCCAATCCGTATTTTGGCAGGGGATTACGGGAACTTTTTTCACAGATTATGTCACTGAGCCGGAAATATCAGTATACGATGCTGGCAGATAAGGGTCAGAATGGGTTTACCGAGCTGGCGGCATTGGAATGCACGAAAGAAGATACGGTGGCATTCTTTGGGGAACCGGGGTCGTATACCGAACAGGCGTCAATACGTGCACTCGGAGAGGACAGCAATAGACTTTCCTGTCCTACCTTCGCGGCGGTAGTGGCTGCAGTGGAGTCGGGGAATGCCAAATACGGCGTTGTACCGATTGAGAATACGACTACAGGCGACATTTCCGATTTGTATGATTTAATGGCGGAGCATGCGGTATATCCGGTTGCGGAACAGGTAATAAAAATCGAACATGTGCTTGCGGCACCGGTCGGAGCAACGGAGGAAGGAATAAAAGAGGTGTATT
>JAQXOR010000129.1 GCA_029099805.1 Lachnospiraceae bacterium | reverse complement strand
CTGAACTGTTGCAAAGCAAAAACAAGCCACTGTCAGCAAAAAGCGACAGTGGCTCTACAGTACGCACGCTATACTCTTGCGAATAAGCCGTTCTCTCCCTTATCGATGATAATGGTACTGCCCGGTGCCGCCTCATCCTTTAGAATCAGTCTGGCACTTAAGGTCTCCACATACTTTTGGAGATAACGCTTTAACGGACGGGCACCATATACCGGGTCGTATGCCTCTTCGATGATATATTCCCTTGCTTCCGGCGTCAGTGCAATGGAAAGCTCCTTATCGGAGAGTCGCTTGTTTAAGTCCGCAAGCAGCAGTTCGATAATTCCGCCGATATTATCCTTCGTCAGTGGCTTGAAGAATATGGTTTCATCCAGACGGTTCAAAAATTCCGGACGGAAGTGTGCACGAAGCTCTGCATTCACAGCCTCTCTCGCCGGTCCGCTGATTTCTCCGTCCGCATCGATTCCTTCCAATAAATACTGGGAACCGATATTAGAAGTCATAATCAAAATCGTATTTTTGAAATCGACGGTTCTTCCCTGTGAATCTGTAATTCGGCCGTCATCGAGTACCTGAAGCAATACATTGAATACATCCGGATGTGCCTTTTCGATTTCATCAAACAACACGACGGAATACGGTTTTCTGCGGACGGCTTCGGTCAACTGACCGCCTTCCTCATAGCCTACATATCCCGGAGGCGCTCCAATCAGACGGGAAACAGAGTACTTCTCCATATATTCACTCATATCAATACGTACCATATTGGCCTCATTATCGAACAGAGCAGCCGCCAGTGCCTTGGCAAGCTCCGTTTTCCCGACACCGGTCGGTCCGAGGAACAGGAAGGAGCCAATCGGCTTCGTCGGATCCTTGATGCCTGCCTTTGCACGGAGAATCGCATCTGCTACCTTTTGTACCCCTTCGTCCTGTCCAATCACTCTGCGGTGTAACTCCTCATCCAGATGGAGGGTCTTGTTCCGTTCACTTTCCGTCAGCTTGGCTACCGGAATACCCGTCCAACGGGACACAATTTTCGCAATCTCCTCCTCACTGACATTCTCATGAACAAGCGTATGTCCCTCTCTTGCCACTGCCTCTTCCTCACTAGCCAGTTGTTTCTGAAGCTCCGGCAGCTTGCCGTACTTTAACTCTGCTGCTTTATTTAAATCATATTCACGCTCTGCCTTCTGGATTTCCCCGTTTAAGGCCTCCAGTTGCTCACGAAGCTTCTGCACACGCTCCACCGAAGCCTTCTCGTTGTCCCATTTTGCTTTCGCTTCCGCAAAGCTCTCCCGCTCCTCGGCGAGCTCTTTCTGCAAAGCTTCCAGACGTTCCCTGCTGATACGGTCGTCCTCTTTCTTTAATGCCGCTTCCTCAATTTCCATCTGCATAATATGCCGTTTCACATCATCCAGCTCTGTCGGTAGGGAATTCAGCTCCGTCTTAATCAGCGCACACGCCTCATCGACCAGGTCAATCGCCTTATCCGGCAGGAACCGATCTGAAATGTACCGTGCCGAAAGTGTCGCTGCAGAAACCAGTGCGGAGTCGTTGATGCGAACTCCATGAAACACCTCATAGCGCTCCTTTAAGCCACGAAGAATTGAAATGGTATCCTCCACCGTCGGCTCATCCACCATCACCGGCTGGAATCGACGCTCCAGCGCAGCATCCTTCTCAATGTACATACGATACTCATTCAGCGTCGTGGCACCGATACAGTGAAGCTCACCTCTGGCCAGCATAGGCTTTAACATATTTCCCGCATCCATTGCTCCATCCGTCTTTCCGGCGCCCACAATGGTATGCAGCTCATCAATAAAGAGGATAATCTTTCCCTCGCTCTTTTTCACTTCCTCAAGTACTGCCTTTAACCGCTCCTCAAATTCACCACGGTACTTCGCCCCCGCCACCAGAGCACCCATATCCAGTGCAAACAGACTCTTGTCCTTTAAGCTCTCCGGCACATCACCGCGGACAATTCGCTGGGCAAGTCCCTCAACTACCGCAGTTTTTCCGACACCCGGCTCACCGATTAAGACCGGATTATTCTTCGTCTTTCTGGACAGGATACGAATGACATTACGAATCTCCGAATCCCTGCCGATAACCGGGTCGAGCTTCTGGTTTCTGGCGCGCTCTACCAGATCGTAGCCGTACTTTTCCAGAGTGTCATACGTTGCCTCCGGATTATCGGTCATTACCTGCTGGTTACCGCGTACGGTGGCAAGTGCCTGTAGGAAACGCTCTCTTGTAATTCCGAAGGTACGGAACAATTCGCCGACCTCTTTGGACGGATGCTTTAACATAGACAAAAACAGATGCTCTACCGATACATAGGCATCCCCCATTGCCTTCGCTTCGTCCTCTGCATAGATTAAAACCTTATTCAAATCATTTCCGACATAGACCTGGGCGGCACCGCTCACCTTCACACGCTTCTTCAGTAAACCTTCGACCTGAGCAGCAAATACCTCCGGCACCATCTCCATCTTTGTAAGAAGCTTCGGAATCAGTCCTTCCGAATCCTGCATAAGGGCATAGAGTAAATGCTCCTCGGCAAGCTCCTGATGACCGAAATCATACGCAATCTTCTCACAATCCTGTACCGCCTGCATCGACTTCTGTGTAAACTTGTTAATATTCATAGTACATCTCTCCCTTCCATGCAGTGAAACAAAATTCTTCCTTCTACTTGTTCTATATATACTATAACACCATTTTTTGAAATTGCAAGTACTTTTTTATTATCAGTATTATTTCAAAAAATACACTATACAATCCTCTTCTTCCAATTCTCTATCATCGGAACCTTTCTTGATAACAAAAACGAGGCTACCGCACGAAATGCGTCAGCCTCGTTTTACAATTCTTTTTGTAATAATCAGCCCTTTACCGAACCAAGCGCTACACCTGCGATAATGTACTTAGAAAGAAGGAAGTACACAATAAAGAGCGGTAATACCGTAAGGGACAAGCCTAGGTATACAGAACCAAACTCTGTCTTGTAAATATCACCCTTCAGCAAGTTAACCATCATCGGCATGGTGAACTTGTTGGTATCCGTCAACAATACAGACGGAATGAAGAGTTCGTTCCATTTCTGTACGAAAGCAAAAATCGCCTGGGTTGCAATTGCCGGTTTCATAATCGGAATTACAATCCGGTTAAAGGTAAAGAACTCACCGGCACCGTCAATACGTGCCGCCTGTACGATTTCCAGAGGCAATGCCGGCTCCATGTACTGTTTCATGTAGAAGACAACAGCCGGAGACGCAATCGCCGGGATAATGAGCGGCAGGAAGTTGTTGTTCATTCCGAAAGAATACATCATCTGATAAAACCCTATAGAAATAATCTGAGACGGAATCATAAGCACTGCCATAATAAATGTAAAGAACGCTCTTCGAAACTTCCATCTGTAGGCTACGATAGCGTACGCCGTCATGGAAGAAAAGTATACGGAAAGTGCCGTTGCACCCGTGGATATAATCAAAGAGTTGATAAATCCGGTCATTGCATTAAAGGACTTGGATGTGATAATATTCCAGTTCCTTATGAGGTATTTAGACGGCCACAAGCCCAGAGAATTCGCGTTAATCTCCGGTGTGGAACGGGTTCCGTTCATAAACATTACCCAGAAGGGCAGGATACTCAAAATCGTGAGGAGAATAAGTAACGCATACATCCAAAAGTGCGCAACCGCAGAACCTGCTTTTCTTTCTTTCTTAGCCATTACTGCACACCTCCCTTAGCCTTTTGTGCTTTTAAAGCCTTTCTAAATTCCTTCTCCTTGGCTCTTTCAATCTTGTGCTGTGCAATTTCATCCTTATCACGCAGCATATAGAAGATAATTGCTGCCAATACCGCAATCATTATGAAAATAAGCATACTTGCCGCAGATGCAACATTGTATAGCTTACCACCCTGGAAGGACATCTCGAAGATATATGCACTCAGTGTCCGGACATTTCCCGTATAACCGGTCTGGGAACCGACAATGAATGGAATATCGAACATCGTCATACCACCGATCATACTGGTTACAAGAGTAAACAGCATAATAGACTTTAAGTTCGGAAGCGTAACAAACCTAAACTTCTGCCAGCCGTTGGCACCATCGATATCTGCTGCCTCGAACAATTCCGGGCTGATACCGAGAATACCGGAAATTAATATAATCATGGTATAACCATACCACATCCAGAACTGAATGAACGCAACAATGGCACGAGCCGAACCTTGTGATGCAAAAAAGTTTATATTCTCATCAATCACTCCCAGCATTCGAAGAATATCATTTACCGGGCCCTTGTTATAGTCAAACAACTTTGTAAAAAGCATTGCAATCGTAGCCGCAGTAATTATATTCGGCATATAAAACAATACTTTAAAGAATCCCTTGCCGCGAATCTTACTGCGGCTGCTTGTAAACCATACTGCCAACACAAGCGCCAGTAGTATCTGAGGAACAAAGTTTATTCCCCAAATCACGCATGTATTCCTCAGACTCTTCCAGAAATTCGGATCTTTGATTACAGTCTGATAGTTTTTAAAAGGAGTCAAATTTCCATCTTCATCCTTCAGAATCTCTACCCTAGCAGGCCCCACTTCATTACCACAGCTCGGACATGTGCCGGACTTTAGCTGGGACTCAGCCAAAAAAGTCATACATCCCGGACAGCTTGCTCCTCCTGCGAGTTCTTCCTGCGCAATCTGCATTTGCAGTCTGTCGGTCATATTTGTAAATCCGATTTTGAATGTATTGAAAATCGGATAAATCATAAACATCAGGTATGCAATGCAGAACGGAAGTGCAAAGATATACCCCCACTTTGCATAACTAACTCCTTTTTTCTTATTCAAAGCACTACCTCCAATTATAAATCCACAAGAGACTTTGTATCAGTAACTCTCCTGTAACTAGTGAAAAAGGGGCGGACGGAAAACCCGTCCGCCCCTATATAAGCAAATTTCAAAAATTACTCAATGCCTACCTTAGACTTAACGTCTGCTCTGAACTGTGCGATTGCACCGTCACGATCAACAGTACCTGCTACATATGCACGAACTGCATCTCTCCAGCATCCGTTGATTGCTTCATCGTACTGAGTCATGTTTCTACCGGTAGCGTAGTCACCAGCCGGAACAAAGTAATCAAACATATTCTGTCCGTTAAGGATTCCGGTAGCACCGTCAGACTTCTTCATTACAACAGCGGAAGCAACGGTATCCTTAGTGCTGCCATCGCCACCACCGAAGGTGCCGTTAGCCCACTGATACTGTAAGCTGTTCTCGTCGGTATCAAGGGTAATCCACTCGATGATATCAGCAACAATACCCTTCTTCTCATCGCTCATCTTATCAACAGCGCCCTTTGCGGAAGCGATGTAAGTACCACCCCAACAGAAACCTACCGGGGAGTCGGTTACACGCCAGTCACCATAAGTACCCTCGTGCTCAGCGGTATCCGGGTTATCACCACAGTTCTGACCCAAGGTGTAGTTGATTAACCAAGCCGGACCGAAGAAACCGAAAATCTGCTTCGGGCCTTCACCCTTCATGTCTGCAAACCAGCCATCCTGCCAGTCCTGAGTCTCATTGTGCCAATCGTTATCCTTTAACTTCTTGGAAATATCAAGGAACTCTTCTCTCTTCGGGTCGATGTTAAGCTTGCCGTCTACAATCCATGCGGAATCGGAGCTGTTCTCGATTGCATGCCAGATATCACCGTCACCGGAAATGATACCATAGCCCTTAGCCTTTAACTCTGCTGCTGCTGTCCAGAACTGATCCCACTTCTGAGAACCGCCACCGATCTTCTTGGAAATCTCTGCCGGATCATCAGTGCCCCAAACATCCTTTGCGATGGAGCTACGATAGAGGAAACATCCACCGGTTGCCTGATACGGAAGAGCTACTACCTTCTTGTCAGACGGTCTGGTACCGATTTCGGAAGCGTAGGTAGCAATCTCTGCATCAGCCATTCTCTTGGTGGTCTCAATACCGAGATCATCATAGGTTGCTGCAAAACCGGCTGCATCACCCTGCGTATACTTCAATACGAAAGCTGCCTCTAAGCCGTAAATATCCGGAGCGTTGTCGCCCTTTAACATTTCGTCAAGAGCCGGCTGATACTCCTGGTTGGTGGTTGCAACAATGGTTTCCTTCATTTTGTAACCGAGTTCCGGATGTGCATCGAGGTACTGCTGTACCATCTTCGGAATCTCGTCGGTGAAGGACATAACATTGATGACCTTCTCCTCCTTCTTACCGCAGCCCGCAAACATCGTTGCAACCATAGCTACTGCAAGAAGACCTGCTAATAACTTCTTTTTCATAACTTGCCCTCCTCTTAAATTAGGAAAAAAAATATTATAATGTATTTAAAAAAATAACATTATCTAAGTAATACTCCGGTCCGATCCCGCCCCCATTCAACAGATTCAACATGTTGCACAATACAGACCGTTTTCCGCATAAGCTTATTATACATCATGATGAATCATTTTGCAATGCCTTTTTATTCTTTTTTTGCATTTTTCACAATGTATCTCTAAATTTTGTATATTTTCTCTGTTTTTTCAAACATGTACTGCCGTTTTTCGATAAAAGAAAAAGTCGATCCAATGCACTGTTTTTCCTATCCTTCGGCACTCAAATCAAAGCCGATTGCTTTCCAAAGCACCTCATTCATTTCAATTTTTACTTTCTCCCTCCACTCCTGATACAGCTCCTTGAACGCCTCTTCCTGACGCAGCGCTATCAGCTCCTCTTTTTTCGCGATTGTCGCGTCCTCGTCATACGCGGAAACACAATAGAAGATATAGTACCCGTTCTCTGTACGTATCTGCATTGCCTCTCCCTCTGCCAGATTATATGCCGCGCCAAGTGACTCCGGCAGTTCTCCGTTTCCGACCCGGATATCCAGATATTCTCTGTCCTCCGTATTGGCAAATGCAAGCGAATAAAAGTCCGTGGTTTCCTTCGCCTCGGCAAACAATGTATCAAACCGGTCCAGAGTTGCAATCAGCTCCTGCACCGTCAGCGGCACCCGGTTTCCGAGTTCGTCCTCATGGTAGTTTTTTAACATCAGGCTTTGCAAATGCTTCTGTGCAGCCTCTTCCTTCGAAATATCTGTATCGACATTCAAAGTAACGCTGTCGTAAAGCTTTTGCGCAAGAGCGGTATCCGTATACACACGTTCCACATCCTTACGGGCAATTCCGTACAATGCCAGTGTTCCGTATTCCGCCTTTGCCATATACTCCTCCGTGCGCTCTGACACACGACTCTTCTCCTCGCTGTCCAGCTCGATTCCGAGCTGCTTTGCCTGCGCACATACTATTTTTACATAAATTATCTGCTCCAGTGTCTGATTCTTCACCTGTTCTCCAAGCGTTGTGCCATCCTCATTCAGAATATACTGCCAGATTTCTTCGCCGTATGCACTTTCATACTCCTGCTTTGCTGCCTGCAGGTATAGCATCGCCTCACGGTATCCTACTTCTGCACCGTCTATCGTTACTACAGAATCATCCATATACTCCGTACGGTCTGTCACTCCGGTCGGTGTTCCTCCGCCATTCTGTTTCTTATTGCATCCGGCCACCGGCGCCAGAAGCAAACACAGCACCAGGCACCCCGTCACCACTCTCTTTTTCATTCTCAAGTCAACTCCTCTTTCATCGCCAGTAACAGCTCCTTCATCTCCTTCAGCACCGCCCGCACATCCGGTCGTACACTGCCCTTACCACGCAGGGAGGCGAGCTCATACTGAAACTCCGGTACTCCCTCTGCCGTAAACTTCAGCCTGCCTTCAAACCGTGTTAACAGCGCAGGGATTCGCTGTGCAATCAGCTTTGCCTTCGGATACAGCACAAGTCTCACTTTTGTTCCGTGCCAGATTAACTGTGTACCATATACCTCGTGTGCAAGGCTGCGAAGCAGCGCAATTTCAAGCAACCGGTTGACACTCTGCGGAATATCGCCAAACCGGTCAATCAGCTCATCTTGTAATTCGGAAAGCTCCTCCTCCGATTGTAGCAGCGCAATTCGTTTATACATATCCAGCTTCTGAACCTCATTGCGGATATAAGTTTCCGGAATATAGGCATCCGCTTCCAGGTCCACCGTTGTCTCAAAGTCCTCCGCCGGAATATCGCCTTTTATTTCTTTCACCGCGTCATTTAACAGCTTGCAGTATAAATCATAGCCGACCGCTTCCATATGACCGCTCTGTTCCGCTCCGAGCAGATTCCCTGCGCCCCGGATTTCAAGGTCTCTCATTGCAATCTTAAACCCGGAACCCAGCTCCGTAAACTCCTTGATTGCCTGCAGCCGTTTCTCTGCAATCTCCTTTAACATTTTATCGCGCTTATACATCAAAAATGCATACGCCGTACGATTTGTTCTTCCGACACGGCCACGGAGCTGGTAAAGCTGCGACAGGCCGAGCCGGTCCGCATCTGCGATAATCATTGTATTTACGTTTGAGATATCAAGACCGGTCTCAATAATTGTCGTAGAAACCAGAACATCGATTTCTCCGTTGATAAATTCATACATAATTTTTTCCAGGGTACGTTCACTCATCTGGCCGTGTGCATAAGCAATATTTGCTTCCGGAAGCATTTTCTGAAGTCCCGCTGCCACCTCGTCAATCCCGTGCACCCGGTTATATACGTAATACACCTGTCCGCCTCTGGCCAGCTCTCTGCAGATTGCCTCCCGCACCATCTCATCGTTTTGCTCTAATACAAAGGTCTGAATCGGAAGGCGGTCTACCGGCGGCTCCTCCAGAATACTCATATCGCGAATCCCGATTAAGCTCATATGAAGCGTCCGCGGAATCGGCGTAGCCGTCAGCGTCAGCACATCCACATCACCCTTCAGCTGCTTAATCTTCTCCTTATGCGCCACACCAAACCTCTGCTCCTCATCCACAATCAAAAGCCCAAGATTTTTCGGCTGGATATCCTTTGACAATACCCTGTGGGTTCCGATGACAATATCGACAGAGCCCTTCTTAAGTCCCTCGATGACTGCTTTCTGTTGCGCCGGAGTGCGGAATCTGGACATCAGTTCAATCCGCACCGGATACTTCATCATGCGCTGGGTAAATGTATTGTAATGCTGCTGCGCAAGAATTGTGGTCGGTACAAGCACTATCACCTGTTTTCCGTTGGACACCGCCTTAAAGGCAGCACGCAGTGCCACCTCGGTCTTTCCATAGCCCACGTCGCCGCAAAGCAGGCGGTCCATAATCCGTGTGCTCTCCATGTCCTTCTTGATTTCTTCAATCGCACGAAGCTGGTCATCGGTCTCCTCATAAGGGAAGAGCTCCTCCAGCTCCCGCTGCCATACCGTATCCTCTTCACAGGCAAAGCCCTGCTTGGCACTACGGAGAGCATACAGCTCCACAAGCTCCTTTGCCAGGTCCCTTACCGCCCCGCGCACCCTCGTCTTTGTATTTTTCCACTCCACGGAGCTTAACTTATTCAGCTTCGGCTTTTTGGCCGCATCTGCTGCCGCATACTTTTGTATCACATCAAGCCCGGTAGCCGGCACATACAGATTTCCCCCGTCTCCGTACTCAATCTTAACATAATCCTTAATGACACGGTCTACCTCTATCTTTTCGATTCCACGATAAATCCCGAGACCGTGATTTTCGTGTACGACATAATCGCCAAAGGACAAATCACTCAGGCTCCCGATATGCTGTCCATCATGTGCCTTACGTTTCTTTTTCCGGCTGCGCTCTGTTCCGAAAATATCACTTTCGGAAATCATCGCCCATTTAATCATCGGATATTCAAAGCCGCGATGCACACTCCCGCTGCCGACCAAAATCTCTCCCGGCTGCACCTCACGCTCCGGATCGTCACTGTAAAACGCCACCAGCTCCCGTTCCCTTAAATCGCCTGCCAGACGTTCCGCACGTACCTTTGACGCACAAAGCAGCACCACGCGGTACCCGCTTTTTTTCCATGCCTGTAAATCCTTGACAAGCAGTTCAAAATTATTGTGATAGCCCGCAATGGAACGAACCGTCAAATCAAATCGAAGCACAGGAGTCAGATACGGCAGCTTCTGTTCCAGCGTGGATAATAATACCGTATTTCCTTTTCCGAATTTTGCAAGCAGCGCTTTATAATCAAATACAACATCTGCCTGTCCCGGAAGAATGTATCCCTTTTCCAGACGTCCTGCCATACTCTGGGAAAATTCCTCCGCAACCGCATCTCCCTTTTCCGCAATCCGCGTCGGCTCATCAAGAAAAACAATCGCATCCTCGCCGAAATAATCAAAAAACGATACCGTATCTTCGTAAAAATAACGGATACAGTGGTCCGCTCCCGCAAGGCCTCCCATATACGAAATCCGCTCACACAGCTCCTCTGTTTCACGGCGAAGTCTCGCTCCCTCTTCGGTTTTCATTTCTTTCCGCAGTACTTCCGCCTGTTTTGCGGCTTCCGCCCGGAGCCGCTCGATTCCTGCCGCTTTACGTTCCTCGTCTAAAATCAGCTCTGTCGCCGGATAAATACAGATTTCCTCTACCCGGTCAATGGATCGCTGATTTGTAACATCAAAATAACGGATAGAATCAATCTCATCGCCAAAAAATTCGATACGATACGGAGTCTCCTCCGTCAGCGCAAACACATCCAGAATCCCGCCACGTACCGCGAATTCCCCGGGGTGTTCCACCTGACCCTGACGCTCATAGCCAAGCGCGGAAAGCTTCCCCACCAGCTCTGTCAAATCTGCCGTATCCCCCTCCGCCAGAGAAATACAGCTTTCCTTTAAATAAGAAAGCGGAAGCACATGGTCAATGCCGCCGTCAATCGTAGTCACAATCGTAACCGGTTTCTCCTCCGCCAGTCTGCGGATTACCCTCATGCGCTCCCGCACCAGAGTATTTCCGTGAATATCCGCACTGAAAAAGATAACGTCCTTTGCCGGATAATATAGAACCTCCGAATCATACAGACGATAATCCTCGCAAATCTCTTTTGCCTTTAAATCATTATACGTAACAACCAGGCGTACCCTGTATTTTTCTCCCAGGGTATGCATAAAATGGCATTTCTGGGAATCGATACACCCCGTTACGGCAACAGGAGTTTTCTTCCGCAGCAATGCCTCCATGCATTCTTCATATTCTCTTAGTGCCTTTAACGGTCCGGTATAAGTACTCATACTCCTCCTTACAGACAATTACACCTGTTCATGGCTGTTTCAATTCCCTCACTTAAAATCATGCTGCAGGCTTTCGCAGCATTCCCCACAGCTTCCCGCATGAGTGGAAGCTCTTCGGTACGGAATCGTCCGAGCACATAGTCCGCCAAATCCCAGCCGGACGGCTTCTCACCGATACCAATCCGGATACGGGCAAACTCCTCCGTCCCAAGTCTCGCTATAATACTCTTCATTCCGTTATGTCCGCCGGCGCTTCCCTTTGCTCTCACCCGAAGCTTCCCGACCGGCAGAGAAATATCATCGTAGATTACTATAATATGCGCCGGATCTATTTTATAGAAATCCGCTGCCTCCTTAATGCAGTCTCCGCTCAGATTCATATACGTAAGTGGCTGTACCAGCAATACCTTTTCTCCGGCAATTATTCCTTTTCCGCACAGCCCCTTATGCTTTGTACTATCCAGCGGAATGCGATACTCATCGCATAATCTTGTAATCGTATCATATCCGATATTATGTCTTGTTCCGGCATACTCCCTGGTAGGATTGCCAAGTCCCGCAATTAAATACATCTGTCTATTTCCTTTCTAGTAAAAACCGCCGAAATAAACCTTTCCGTTCTCCAGCTCCAGACCCTGATAGTAGAACAATTCACGTATCGTTACAATCTGATATCCCATTTCCTTAAGCTTCGGAAGAAGAATCTCTACCGCATCCACCGTAAACCAGTGAATATCATGCATCAGCACAATTCTTCCGTCTTTTGCTTTCTCCATAACCTGCGCCACAATTGTATCGGTGTCCCGTGATTTCCAGTCCTCACTGTCCAGATTCCAGGTAATGAGCGGTGCATAGCAATATGCTTTTACATCATCATTATAATTTCCGTAAGGCGGGCGAAGAAACGTCGGATATTCACCGGTCAGTGCAAAAAGATTGTCTCTCGCCTTTGTAATCTCCTCCGTCAGCTGTTCCACAGAAAGCGTTTTCAAATCCTTATGTGAATAGGTGTGGCTTGCCACCTCATTTCCGGAATCATATACCATCGTTACCGTTTTCTTATTAGATTCTGTATTAAAGGCACGGTCACCCAGAACAAAGAAGGTTGCCCTTGCATCATTTTTTTCCAGTATCTCTAACAAACGCGGAGTCTGCTGGTAATGCGGACCGTCATCAAAGGTAAATGCAATCATCGGCTTTTCCGGATCCAGCTCTCGGATGCGTTCCGCAATGACAGTGCCGTTTACGGTCACCGCCATATACGTATGAAGTGCGATATACGGAATGTCTACAGACCGTCTGGTTCCGTCCAGCTCATAATAGAATCTCGCTCCGTCTGCCGTCAGCAGATACTCTCCAAACTCTTCCCGCGTACCCGTAAACGATGTTACACCCTCCGCATCATTCACCTGTTGTGCAATGTACAGATAGGCACGGTCCGCAAACAATGACGCCGCATCCACCACTTCGTCTTTCTTCTTATTATAAATCCATTGTCTCGTTTCCGTCTCCTTCTGCCCGTTTCTCTCTTTCACAATATAAAAGAGAACCGAAACAAGACCGGCCGTTTCTCCGTCTTCATAATCAATAACAATCTTTCGTTCTACTCCGCCTCCTCTTACAAGCTCTGTAAGTGTCTCCTCAAGCATGTCATGTGCCACCTGCCCGACAGCCTTACCTGCCGCACCGTCAAGCTTCGGATACCGGAGCCCGCATGCAGTCCGGCTTGTATAAGAACGCTCTTCTATCGGCTCGTCCCTATGTACATATTCTGTTGAAAACGAAACCTCCGGTATCGGTTCCGGCGTTGCCGTCGGCTTGTCTTCTGTCGCAGGAGAAGTAACCTTCCCCGTTACTCGTCCCCCGTCAGAGGAGACAGGTATATTATCCGCATCTGTAAAATCCCTGTCAGCTGACAGATTCATCGCCCAATTTACAATAAAAAAAGCCAACACTAACACTAATACACACCAGGAACAAAGCAGCACCCTTGTTATTGTCGACATTCTTTTTCTCTTCCGTTTCATAAAACTCCTTCCTTTCTTCCCTACTAAACTACTTCTTTAGATTACTCCAAATCCCCTCAAGTTGCAACCCCCATTTCGGTAAACCCGTAAGAATTTTCCGAAAGACAAAAACGGGGCTGCGCAGCTCATTTGTGCAACAGCCCCATTTCTCAGCATTTTCTCATATCAGCCAAAGGAGTAACGATCATCCTTTTGTACCACAATCTTTACCTTTCCTTCCTCGCCTACATATCTGGAATTCGGTCGGATGGTATCACGGCTCTCTATAATGCAATTCTCAAGATACGTATTATCACCGATGTGTACATCATTTAAAATAATACAATTCTTTATTGTACAGTTATTTCCAACAAAAATCTTCTTGAACAAAACGGAATTTTCCACTACACCGTTGATAATACAGCCACTGGATATCAGACTGTTCTTTACAACCGCACCCGGATTATATTTTGCCGGCGGCAAATCATCAATTTTTGAGTAGATATCCGGATATTCCTTATAGAAGTAATTCCTGATATCCTTATTCAGAAAATCCATATTGGTACGGTAATAGGAATTCACGGAAGCAATATTCCGCCAATAGGTGTCCATCTTATACGCATAAATCTGCTTTACATCTTTATAACGGATTAAAATATCCTTTACAAAATCAAAGCACTCTTCCTGTAATGCCCGCTCCATCAGTTCAATCAGCTGACGACGACGGATTACATAAATGCCGGTAGAAATCATATTTCCGGAAGGAGTCAACGGCTTCTCCTGAAAATTAACAATCCGGTTATCCTCTGCTGTCTCAACGATACCGAAGCGGTTCAGTTCCTCCGTATCCTGAACCTCCTTGGTAACTACGGTGATATCTGCCTTTTTCTCAATATGATATTCAAGAACCTTGTTATAGTCCAGCTTGTACACACAGTCACCGGATGCAATTACAACGTAAGGCTCATGACTGTTGCGAAGAAACGTAAGGTTCTGGGCAATCGCATCTGCCGTACCCCGATACCAGAATCCGTTATCATTTGTAATCGTCGGCGGAAATACAAACAAGCCACCCTGCTTTCGTCCAAAATCCCACCATTTTGAGGAACTGAGGTGCTCATTCAGTGAACGGGAATTGTACTGTGTCAATACTGCCACCTTCTGCACGTGAGAATTTGACATATTACTAAGTGCGAAATCAATCGCACGGTAGCTTCCCCCAACCGGCATTGCCGCAATTGCACGTTTATCGGACAGCTCCTGCATTCTGCCCGAGTTTCCTCCTGCCAGAATTATACCTAATGCTCTCATACTCGGTCACCTGCCTTAATAATATTTTCTCCGCTGGCCAAAACGCCTCTCGGATAATCATCAATCGTAGTACCTCCGGAAATTGCTGTATTCTTTCCGATTTTCACTCTGTCAGGAATAATGGAATTCTCGCCGATGGTAACCATACCGTTGTTGTAAATATCCGGTCTCCAGGAGTTCGGCACCTCATCAAACACACCAAGCTCACAGTTTGTTCCGATATAACAGTTCTCTGCAATAATTGCCTTATTTACCGTAGAATTCTCTCCGATTACCGTGCCCTTCATAATAATGGAATCACGTACAACACAATTCTCACTGATGACAACACCCGGTCCGATGACAGAATTATATACTTTACCGTAAATTTCCGCGCCCTCTCCGATAATGGCGCGTTCAATTACACTGTGCTCCGAAATATACTGCGGCGGAATTACCTCTGACTTGGTATAAATCTTCCAAAACTCCTCGTACAAATTGAATTCCGGAATCAAATCGATTAACTCCATATTGGACTCCCAGTAAGACTGCAGCGTTCCGACATCCTTCCAGTAGCCGTTGTACTCATAAGCATATATCCGGTTGCCCTTTTCATGACAGTACGGAATGACATGCTTTCCGAAATCGCAGCCCTCCTGGTCCGAAAGTGTAATAAGCGCTTCCTTTAATACTTTCCATGTGAAGATGTAAATGCCCATAGATGCCAGATTACTGCGAGGCTGCGGCGGCTTCTCCTCAAACTCCAGAATACGCTTGTCCGCATCGGTAATCGCTACACCGAAACGACTGGCCTCCTCAATCGGTACCGGAATCGTTGCAAGCGTAACATCCGCCTTCTTCTGCTTATGGAAATCCAGCATAGACTCATAGTCCATCTTATAGATATGGTCACCTCCGAGAATCAACACATACTCCGGATTATAATACTCCATGTACTTCATATTCTGATAAATTGCATTTGCCGTACCGGTATACCACTCACTGTTTTTGCTTTTCTCATACGGAGGAAGAATGGAGACACCTCCCACATTGCGATCCAAATCCCACGGAATACCGATTCCGATATGGGTATTTAACCGAAGCGGCTGATACTGGGTAAGTACACCCACAGTATCTACTCCCGAATTAATACAATTACTGAGCGGAAAGTCGATGATACGATATTTCCCGCCAAATGCGACTGCCGGCTTTGCAATAGACGAGGTCAGCACTCCCAGACGGGAACCTTGTCCGCCAGCCAACAGCATTGCAATCATTTCTTTTTTAATCACAGCAATCACCCCTTGTTTCGTAATAATAAAGCCTTCTGAAAATATAGAAAAAGTCTGCGTACAAACGCATATTTGTAGTAGTTATAGTATAACACATTTCAGGAGGAAAGTACACAGTTTTTTCTACAAATCCCTAGCTTTTTTTGTTTTTTTCTACATTTTACTTCACTTTCCATTTTTTTCTTTTCATTTTGTCTTTTTACTTTTCCTCTTCTGTGTTTTCACCGCCCCCTCCGAAAACATTCCGTCATCTCGCCACTTGCACATAATGTAAAATATGCTATACTATTTATTATCTTAGTATTTCAAACCCTTTATGAAAGGAGTTTTCCATGTTTCAGATTACGTTTTCCAATCCGGTTTCGGTTCATTTTATCGGTATCGGCGGCATCAGCATGAGTGCCCTTGCCGAGCTGTTACACAGACAGGGTTTTCGCGTCAGCGGCTCTGATTTAAAGTCTTCTCCTCTCACGGAACATTTAAAAAGCCTGGGGATAACTGTATTCTATTCGCAACAGGCTTCAAATATTACACCGGATTGCTCCGTCGTTGTTTATACCGCAGCGGTACATTCCGATAATCCGGAGATGGTACGTGCAGCTGCACTCGGACTTCCGATTTTAGAGCGTAAGGACCTACTCGGACAAATCATGAAGCAGTACCGTCATGTTGCCGGAATTGCCGGCTCCCACGGAAAAACCACGACAACCTCCATGCTTTCCCTCATGCTGTTGGAAGGAGCGCTTGACCCGACGATTCTGGTCGGTGGTGTTCTGGATGGTATCGGCGGTAATCTCCGGATGGGCTCTTCCGATTATCTGGTTGCAGAGGCCTGTGAATACTGCAACAGCTTCTTAAGCTTTTATCCGACCGATGCAATTATACTTAATATAGAAGCGGAACACCTGGATTTCTTCCGTGACCTGGAGGATATCCGGCGCTCTTTCCGCAAATATGCCGAAATACTTCCGGCCTCCGGTACTCTTGTTATCAACGGGACGATTGAGCACCTTTCGGAAATAACCGACCGGCTTCCGGCGAATGTTATCACCTACGGTCTTTGCGAGGACGTATCCGGCTGTACCGCCTACGATTATGCCGCCACGAATTGTTCCTTCGATTCCAACGGCTTCGGCAGCTATGACCTATATAAAGGCGGTACTCTTTTAGGGCGTATCGCACTGCATGTCATCGGGATGCATAATATTTCCAATTCCCTTGCCGCCGCCGCTCTTGCATTTACCTACGGCGTTTCCTTTGAAGCAGTTTCCGCTGCCTTACAAAAATACACAGGCACACACCGGCGGTTTGAGTACAAAGGGCAGGCAAACGGCATTCGTGTCTATGATGACTATGCCCACCATCCGTCAGAAATTTCTGCTACCCTGAACGCTGCCCGTGCCTGTGTTTCCGGCTCCGAAAAGCTTTGCTGTGTATTCCAGCCGCATACCTTCTCACGCACGAAAGCATTTCTGCATGATTTTGTAACGTCACTCACCCTTGCAGATACCATTGTACTTGCTGATATCTATAGTGCTTCCAGGGAAACGGACCCCGGCGACATCTCTTCTGCGGACATTGCAGCATTGCTGAAAGAAAAAGGTAAAGATGTTTACTATTTTCACACATTTCAGGAGATTGAAAACTTTTTGTTAACACATTGCAATAAGGGTGATTTGTTGATAACTATGGGTGCGGGTGATATCGTAAGTGTCGCTGAATCCCTGATTTCCGCCTGATTATCCACATTATCCACAACCTTATCAACATTTTTGACTTGATACGGTTGTGGATTTCTTTTTTTCACCGACATCATTCTACAAAAATAGACCTACAAAAGTAGAACCATGTTTTTAAAGCTTTTTACACTCTTTTCATTTAGTTTATAAAAATTTAACCCACATTTTTCCACATTATCCACACTATCCACAAGGCAGTCCGGCCTCTTCCTTCCCAAATTGCATTTTACCGAAAGTGTGGTATACTCGTGATAGCAATTTACCCGGCAACGGGTATTTGAAGGAGGAATTCTTATGGACGGAATCTCGGTATATTCAGAAGATACAAGAACCACGCTGGTTCCGAATGAATTTATCGATTATTATATGCCGCGTGCCAACGGCACGTTTGTAAAAGTATATCTGTATCTGCTTCGCTGTTTAACCGCTCCGGAGGCAGGGTTTGGCATCAGTGTAATTGCGGATGCCCTGGAGGAGACCGAAAAAGATATTCTGCGTGCACTCCGCTATTGGGAACGCGAGAAGGTACTTTCTCTTACCTGGGGTGAAGCAGACGAAATTCGCGGAATCAAGCTGAATCGTCTTTCTAAACCGGCTGTCGGTACTTCTGCCGTGCCGCTTACCTCTGCCACGGTTTCCCGTGGGGCAGAGAGGGAAGCGATTTCTTCTCCGGCCAAATGCGAGCCTGTTTCCATTGCAAAGGCTCCCTCTGAAAAGCTCCCGGACTATTCTCCGGCTCAGCTGGACGCTTTTGCCAATCGGCAGGATACCAACTGGCTGTTACACGCTGCCGAGAGCTATCTTGAGCGCATGTTAAAGCCGGCAGATGTGCAGCTTTTATTCTATCTGCATGATGAGTTGCATTTTTCCGATGAGCTGATTCTTCATCTTTATGAATACTGTGTCTCACGCGGTAAAAAGACCCCGTCGTATATCCAGAAGGTTGCTCTCTCCTGGCATGCAGATGGAATCGATACCGTTGAAAAGGCGGACGAGCGTTCCCTGCAGTTTGACTCGTGCTTTACTGCGGTGAATCGGGCCTTTGCCCTGAACCGGGCTCCGGGGATTTCGGAGCGGCGTTTTCTGAGTCGGTGGAGTGCGTTCGGTTTTTCCTCCGACTTAATCGAAGAAGCATGCACCCGTGCGCTTTTGTCCACTTCACATCCAGACTTTAAATATGCAGACAAGATTTTAGAACGCTGGCACCAGAACAATGTACATACGATGTCCGATGTGAAAAAGCTGGACGATGCGCATAACGCCCGCGTTGCCAAAGGACAGGCGGCAGAGGCCTCCCGTTCTGCCCAGAACCGTTTCAATGCCTTCCCTCAGCGCGAATATTCCGGAAATGATCTGACTGACCTGGAAAAGGCATTGCTTGCGGTCCCTGCTTCTCACTGATACTATCCCGCCATACAAGGAGATTGTTTATGCACCAGGAGGATTTACATTATCATCGTCTGCTTCGCAGCTACGAGGAAACGAGAGCCCGACATCTGCGTGAGCAGAAGCAGCGTCGTGAACAGGTCTACGAAGAGCTTCCGTCACTCGCCGAGCTGGACAGGCAGATTGCAGAAGCTTCCGTTTCTGCCGCCCGTGCCGCACTTGACGGCGACACCCGCGCACTGGAGCAATTAGCAGAGAGCAACCGGCTGTTAGCTTCAAGAAGACAGGATATTTTGCTGTCTGCCGGATATCCTGCAGACATTCTGGAGCTTACCTATACCTGTCCCGACTGCAGGGACACAGGCTTTATCGGACAGCAGAAATGCCATTGCTTCAAGCAGGCTCTTACCTTTGCGCTTTCCGAAACCTCTACCTTATCTCATCTTTTAGAAAAAGAGAACTTTGATACCTTCTCTTTTTCTTATTATGATGACATGACCGCAGATTCCCAGCTTCAGCTTACACCACGTGAGAATATGTATAAAATTGTAGCCGACGCAAAACAGTTTATCGAGGAATTTGATACCGTCTGCCGCAGTTTTCTGATTTACGGCAATACCGGTGTCGGCAAGACCTTTCTGACCAACTGTATTGCAAAGGCATTGCTGGACACAGCGCACCATGTCGTCTACATGACTTCACACGCTCTGTTTGAAACCTTCGAGGCCCACCGCTTTGACCATACGGAATATCCGGAGAATGCCTCTTTGTATGACTATATTTTCCATTGTGATTTACTAATCATAGATGATTTGGGGACCGAGCTGTCCAATGCATTTACCAATTCCATGCTTTATACCTGCATTAATGAGCGCCAGCTCCATCAGAAGGCAACGATTATTTCCACCAACCTTTCTTTAGAGCAGCTGCGCGACCGCTACAGTGAACGCATTTTTTCCCGTATTACAGGGAACTATACTCTTTGGAAGCTAATCGGAAAAGATATCCGCGTTTTAAAACGAATGGAATATTTTTCTTCCATTCCTTGACAAAGCCCCTTTGTCATAGTATGATATAAAACGCTTTAAGACCAAATTCACATTACAACGGAGGATAAAATTATGCCACTTCACGAAGATTATGTCGCAACTCTGCCGGTAGGCAAACTTGGTGTCATTGCACTGGAAAGTTGTCAGCAAATGGGACAGAGAATTGATAAGTATCTTGTTGACTGGAGAAACGAACGCGTGCATGAGGTGCATACTCCTACCGTTTTACTTGACGGCTATCAGAGAGAATCTTACCTCGTGGATATCAAGTGTCCACGCTTCGGTTCCGGCGAGGCAAAGGGAATCATCAAGCAGACCGTCCGGGGTGATGACCTCTATATTCTGGTTGACGTTACCAACTACAGTCTGACCTACTCTGTATGCGGTCAGTTAAGTCATATGTCTCCGGATGATCATTTTCAGGATTTAAAGCGAGTCATTGCCGCTGCAGGCGGAAAAGCTCATCGCATTACGGTAATTATGCCGTATCTTTACGAGAGCCGCCAGGACAAGCGCAGCTCCAGAGAATCCTTAGACTGTGCAGTTGCTTTACAGGAACTTATCAATATGGGTGTAGAAAGCATCATTACCTTTGATGCGCACAACCCAAGCGTACAGAATGCAATTCCGCTCAAGACCTTTGAATCTGTTCCGCCAACCTACCAGTTTGTAAAGGCACTGCTTCGTTCCGCTCCGGATATTGAGGTTGACCCGGCTCACCTTATGGTAATCAGCCCGGATGAAGGTGCCATGGGGCGCGCCGTTTATCTTGCAAACTCCCTCGGCGTTGATGTCGGTATGTTCTATAAACGCCGCGACTATACGACGATTGTTGACGGTCGTAACCCGATTGTTGCCCATGAATTCTTAGGTTCCAATGTCGAAGGAAAAGACGTCATTATTATCGATGACATGATTTCTTCCGGTGACAGCATGATTCATACCGCAAAGGAATTAAAGGAGCGTAAGGCTTCCCGTGTCTTCGTCTGCTCTACCTTCGGTCTGTTTACCAACGGTCTGGCAAAGTTTGATGAAGCATATGAAAAGGGCTGGATTACCAAGGTGATTACTACCAACCTGATTTATCAGCCGGAAGAATTACTTACAAGACCTTACTACGAGACCGCTGACATGGCAAAATACATTGCTCTCTTAATTGATGCTTTGAACCATGACGGCTCTATCAGTGAATACCTGAACCCTGCCGAGCGTATTCAGCTTCTGCTGCACAAATACGGAAAACGCTAATATTAGGGCCGGGGCTGCCTATTCATAAAAATCATCATAGCCGGAGGAGCCGGCTCCTGTCTGCGATTCCCACCAGTCATCATCGTACTCAATCCAGTCGGTAGGCGGGGTCGGCTCCGGGGTTAAATCAGGATTTTCTTCCTTTTCATCCGGTTCCTGTAACTGTTCATCCTCTTTCATACCATCAGTATCTTCTGAAGATACTCCCGTCGGTACAGGAGTTCCGCCCGGAGTTCCGTTCAACTCTCCCGCCAGACTCTCTTCTGCCGGATTTGAGGTCGGTGTCGGATACGGGTTCCACACCTTCTGTGTCTCTGCCTTCAGGGCATCATCCACGATTGCCACCGGACGGTCATCTTCATACAAGGTAAAATCCCGTCTCGGAAGAGATTCATGAAGCTTCTCCATAAAGCTTTTCCAGATATAGCCGGGATAAGTGTTTCCTGCCAGTGAATCCAGCGCCCGCGGCATATCATAGCCTACCCAGACCGCGGTCGTATAATACGGAGTATAGCCGACAAACCAGCCATCCTTAATATCGTTCGTGGTACCGGTCTTCCCGGCCGATACCGAATTCTTCAGCTGTAATTTTACACCGGTCCCGTTTGTCATTACGCCCTGCAAAATATTTGTCATCATACGGGCCGCGTTCTCCTCATAGATTCGCTTTGTCTCCCGTTCTCTTCCCACAATTACCTGTCCGTCTGCCGTTGTAATTTTCACAATACAGGTAGGATTCCGGTAAATTCCGTCATTTGCCAGAGCACAATACGCTCCCGCCATTTCCAAGGTACACACCCCATACGTAAGTCCTCCCAGAGATGCCGCCGGTACGTAGTCCGACGGAACAATATTCCGGAACTGCATGTCTGTCACGTAAGACAATCCCACCTCCGGTGTCAGTTCCTCAAACAGCTTCCACGCCACGGTATTCTTTGATACCTCTACCGCGCGCCGTAATGTTATTTTCCCGGAATACACACCGTTTGCGTTCCGCGGTCCTCCGGAAAACCTTTCATCGATTACAATCGTATCCGGGAAATATCCCCGTTCCAGCCACGGTGTATAAACAACGAGAGGTTTAATTGAGCTCCCCGGCTGCCGAAAGCTCTGGTAGGCACGATTCAGGGAATACCCATGTTCCGCCTCTCCCCGCCCTCCGACGATAGCGACAACGCGACCGGTTTCATTCTCCACGCAGGTAGCCGCCCCCTGAAGCAAATAAACGCCCTCCTCCGTCTTTTCGTCAAATTCCGCCAGTTGGTTCTGTACCGTCTCAAGCAACAATGCCTGTTTCTCCAAATCAATGGAGGTATATACACGGTATCCTCCATTATAAAGCTGCTTCTGCCAATAGGCATAGCTTTCCGCGTAATACTCTAAATAGACATCCTTTTCCGCATCCTCCGTAAAGGAATAGCAAAACGGAAATCCGTTTTGCTCCATCAGCGCTCTCGTCGCGCAGAAAACCGCAAAGGTCTCTGCATAATCATGATGTGTCGTCTCCTGAGGACACAATACAATCTCTTCTTTACAGGCTTCCCGGTACAATTCTTTGTCAAGCTTCCCATCCTGAACCATCTGTTCCATAACAGAATTCCGTCTTGCGAGCGTATCCTCAAAATGCTGATACGGGTCATACATTGCGGGGTTATTCGGTATCGCACACAAAAACATCAGCTCCGAAAGAGAAAGCTCTGCCACACCTTTGGAAAAATAGCCGTGTGCCGCCGCCTGAATCCCGTAGAATCCATTGGCAAAATAGATATTGTTTAAATAAAACTCCAAAATCTCCGTCTTGCTATACCGCTTTTCCAGCTCTCCCGCCAGAAAAATCTCGGTGATTTTTCTCTCATAGGTCTGCTCATTCGACAGATAAATATTTCTGGCAAGCTGTTGCGTAATCGTACTTCCCCCCTGATAAATCGTTCCCTTGTGCTTTACAAGGCTGTATGCGGCACGCAGATTTGCCATGTAATCCACACCTTCATGCAAAAAGAACTTTTTATCCTCCGTAACAATCATCGCAGTGACCACTTCTTCCGGAATATCTTCATAAGGGAGATAATATAGCTCTTTTCCGGATTGCAGCGTCTTTAGCACCGTACCGTCCGTTGCGTACAAGATGCTGGTCTGGGAACGTTTAAAATCCTCTCCGGATGCCTCACGCATAATTTTCTTTGCCGAATTGTAATAGGACAGAATCGTCCTGCCGTATTTCGCATAAAAATAAAGCCCTGCCGAAGACGCCGCCAGAAAAAAAAACAGAAAAAGGAAGCCCAGCACCCGATATCTGCGCCTCCTCTTTCCGGTTTTCTTCTGACCCTGTTCTTGCAAGACAGGCTCTCTTTTCATACCCTACCTTCTTTCTACCACCTTATAAACCATACTTACTGCTTATCCGATACCACTACATCTCTGCTGATATACTCCAGAAACTCCTTTTCCGGTACCGGTCTTGAAAAATAATAGCCCTGAATAAAACTGATATCCAATTCTTTCATTGTCTCATACTGTTCCTTTGTCTCGATTCCCTCTGCCACAATCTCAAGCTGCATACCGTGAATCATATGCATCGCCGCGTCCATCACATATTTTGCTTTACCGTTCTCAAAATAAGAGTTAATCATGGTACGATCAAACTTTACAATCTCCACCGGCATATCCACGATATAATTCAAATTAGACTGGCCTGTTCCGAAATCATCCAGTGAGAAGCTGACTCCGTAGTCAATCAGCTTCTGCATATTGGAAAGGACTATCTTTTTGGCCCCCATCGCCGCTGTCTCTGTAATCTCCAGATTAATAAACTCCGGACGCACCTTGTATTTTTCCATGGTTGCAATATATTTATCCGCAAACAGCTCATAGGCACACTGAATTGCAGACAGATTTACTTCGATATACTGAATCCCGTACTTTTCAAGATCATTTTCGCTGATAAACCGACATACCTTTTCAAATATGATTTCCCCGAGGCGCAGCATCATTCCGTTCTTTTCCGCCACCCATACAAAATCATACGGAGGAACTATTTTTCCTTCTTCATTTGTGATACGTACCAAAGCCTCTGCCGAGGTAATACGTCCTTCCTTCGTGGAATAAATCGGCTGATAATATACCGTAATCCGGTCCTGCTCCATTGCATTAAAAATCGTACGTTCCATCTCTCGTGTCTCGTACATTTCCCGCACCATAGCATCATCAATCTGCAGAAAACCGTTCTCAATCAGCTCTTTACTGTTCTCACGAACATATTTTATCAGATACGGAACATCACTCACATCTTTTATCATCTCCGAAGACGGCAGATATATCCAAGATGGCCGCAGAAATACCGAGCTATCCTTTCCCCAACCTGTTTCAAAGCGCTTTTTAAGCACCTCCAGGCCGTTCTCCGCCGCAGTTCTCGTCTCAAATAAGAGCAGTATCTCGTCTCCGGCAGTCTTAAACGCCATCATCCCCGGAACCTTTGTAACAAATCCAATCATTTCCATCTCCGCCTCCATTTCGGACTCCTGGGAAATGTTTTTGTAGAAAGAATGTGCAAACACCATCAGTACGATGGAAAAATGCTTCTCGCGGTTTGAGAGCTGTCGCAGATATCTGGTTAATGCCGTTTGATTAAACAGTCCCGTCTGACGGTCCAGATTTACCTCCGGATTTTCCAGCTTTATATAAAGCACCATAATTCCGACGGCACTGGCAAAGCCGACAATCAGTAATTCGTTATTGAAAAACTGTATCACTGCCGACCCCATCCATATTACCATCCAAAACAGCATCGCTTTCCTTCTGCTTTCCCGGATAACTGCTTTTTTCTGAACAAGCAAAAACAGATTAATCAGCAAATAGGTCACCGCAAAGAAATAGGCGGACAATACACTCGGTCCGTATGTATAAACCTTTCTTCCGTCCTCGGAACAATGGACAGAAATCGGCAGAAAATAAATCAACAATACAGCCGCTATCCCAAGGGCAAGATTGCAATGTATTGCCCTATGATACTGCACCTTCCTCGTATAAATGTCGGTACAGATATAATATACCGTCCCCAGTGCGAGAAAAACAAGGGATATCAGATATGTCTTACATACAAGCTTCACAAGCAACTCCGGGAGCCTCTCTCTGTTACAGATTGCCACAATGGACAATGCATCCAGTGAAATGGAAACCACCGCTACAAGGAGTGTGTGAAAAAAGGCCTTTCCCGTATTCAAATGTAAGCGCTTCTGATGGTCATAAAACCACACAATTACAAGCAACAAAACAATTCCGCAGCACTGTGTATATATATTAATAAGAATCCCTCCTCAGCATCCTACTCCCTTCCCTATACCTATAGTATAGCATCTTTTCTCGTTTTTTTCAATGAAAGTCGGCAAAAAGCACCTTTTTTTGCCAATAATTAACAGTAAAGCCCAAAAAAGTTTCATCATGAAAGTTTAACTATGTGAAAACGAAAGCATATTCTTGACAAAACAGCAAAAACACGGTAAAGTTATATTAGGTTAATTTATTTTAAGTATGTACAAGGAGATGCAGTTATGGCAGAGCAGAGAAAACCTTTAGTTACACATATTTACACCGCAGACCCTTCTGCGCATGTATTTGACGGAAAGCTATACATTTACCCGTCTCATGACGTAGCTCTGGATTGCCCGGATGATGACAACGGCGACCAGTACCAGATGGAAGATTACCATATTTTATCCATGGATTCCCTGGATGCTCCGTGCGTAGACAACGGTATGGTACTTCACGAGAACGAGGTTCCGTGGGTCAGCCATCAGATGTGGGCTCCGGATGCCGCTTGCAAGAACGGCAAGTATTATCTTTTCTTCCCGGCAAAGGACAAGGATGGCATCTTCCGTATCGGTGTTGCTACCAGCGACAGCCCGGCAGGAAAGTTTACTCCGGAACCGAATTATATCGAGGGAAGCAAGAGCATTGACCCGGCTGTTTTAGTAGATGACGACGGCAGAGCCTATATGTATGTCGGCGGTCTCTGGGGCGGTCAGCTAGAGAAGTGGCAGACCGGTGAATATGTTGAGAACCCGGTTGAACCGGCAGCTGACGGTCCGGCTTTGGGACCGCTCGTCGCTGAGATGACCGATGATATGCTTGGCTTCAAGACTCCGTTACAGGAGGTTAAGATTTTAGATGAAAACGGTAATCCGCTTCTTGCAGGAGACCATGACAGAAGATTCTTCGAGGCTTCCTGGATGCACAAGTATAAGGATACCTACTACTTCTCCTACTCTACCGGTGATACCCACTACCTTTGCTATGCAACCGGCAAGAGCCCGATGGGACCGTTTACATACCGCGGCCGTATCTTAGAGCCGGTAATCGGCTGGACCACCCATCACTCCATCGTAGAGTGGAACGATAAGTGGTACTTATTCTACCACGATTCCTCCTTATCCGGTGGTGTGAACCATCAGCGCTGCGTAATGTTCACCGAGATTCATTACAACGAGGACGGCACCATTCAGACGATTGTTCCGTACGAGAATGAAAAGTAGGAATTGTCCTTCTTGCAATACTGATTACGTTAAGGAAAGGGCTTCCGCGTGAGCGGAAGCCCTGATTTACTTTATAATTCCAGCCTTTCTTAGCTCCTCCGGAGCTTCCGGCCAGAGTGCCAGACGGTTATTTTTGAAGCGGTCGTCAAAGGTCACATCCTGTTCAAACCACTCCGGCAGTACAAAAGCTGCAGCCGCCTCCTCATCCGGGAACTCTACCTCTGCAAACACCAGCCCTGCAAGCTCTCCGGCAAACATATCCAGCTCTATCGTATAACCGCCGTACGGAATCAGATATCGCGTCTTTGTAATGACACGCCCATCCACCTTGGAAAGCAGCTTTTCATAGCTTTCTTTCGTCAGCGGCAGCTCCTCCTCCCTGCAGACCTGGGCCGTCGCATCTTCCTTTTTTTCCAGACCGAGCTTTGATTTATAGCAAAGAATATAGCGCGCTTCTCCGTTCTTTACCGACCTTCTGACACGTACCACCGGATGCGTACATAAATACCCCTGCTCCAATTCTTTTTTCTCATATTGTTCCAAATTTTCAGGAAGTGCCGCTACCGTAAATTTACGTTCAATTTCCATAGAATCTTCTGCCTCCCCTGCGCAAAATTGCACGTGTTACCAGTATTGTAATACCGATTCCAAGGGCAAATGCCCCTGTCATCCCCCAGTTGCGGCAAAGCTTTCTCTTCCGGATTCTGGCTGCCAGTTCGCCAAAACGCAGCTCCGGTTCCGGCTTCGGCTCCTGTTCCAAATGCAGTTCCTCGCGGTTCATATGAGCATATTCTCTGTAAACCCGGCGGCACGCCCGGCACTCCTTTAGATGATTTCTGACTTCCCGTCTTGTTTCTTCACCGACGGTCTTTTCCTGAAACAATACAATTAAGTCCTGTGCTACATTACAGCTTATACTCATGTTCCAACCTCTCCTTTAACATATTTTTTGCCCGGAAGTAAAGCACCTTTGCCGAACTTTCCGATATCCCCATAGTCTCTGCCACCTGCTTAAACGACATTTCACCGTAAATCCGGAGTGCCACCACCTCCAGATTCTTCTGCGGCAGCTCCAACAGCACTTCACGGACCTTTTGCGCGATTTCCTTGCGAAGCACAAGGCTCTCAGCCGATTCGTCTCCCGTCTGTTCCACAAGCAGTGATACAACATCCTCCAGCTGAATTACCTCTCTGGTCTGCTTCTCCTTTTTCAGATACCCGAAATAGGTATACTTTGCAATTGCCGCCAGCCAGGTAAACATGCTGCTTTTTCCTTTATATTTCTGGAAGGAAACAAACGCGCGGTAAAATGTCTCCTGCGTCAGTTCCTCCGCTAACTGCGCGTCACCGCAGAGACGATACAGAAAACTGTATATCTTTGTCTGATAACGCACATAAATCTCTTCAAAATCTTCCAAAAATATTTCCTCCTGTTCTCAGGATTCCTCTCAGTCTTTCTTAAGTATACCATACTTTGATGGATTTTCAAGTTTCCGGTGTCGAAACCACATTGAATATCGAAGGAATCAGAAAGGCACATCCAAAGCCCATGACGGGGAGGACATCAGCACAAAGGAAGTTTTTCTGCCGGCAGCTGCTTTGGACACCAAAAATAAAATAAAAAATTTTGTAACCTTTTCCTGATTTTTGCCACTAACCTATCGAGTGGTCTTTTAAAGGGACCGCCGGCATGGACTTTTCCTGCCGGAAGAACTTTTGGGAGGATGCTATGTTTCATATACTGGGAACCGGTATGTATGTACCGGAACGTATTGTTACAAATGATGAGCTCGCAACAATGGTTGATACCAATGACGAGTGGATTAAGCAGCGTGTCGGCATTGCCGAGCGCAGAATCAGTACCGATGAATGGACTTCCGAGATGGCGTACAAGGCCGCATTGAAGGCTCTGGAAAATGCCAACTGTAAGCCGGAAGACCTCGACTTTATTTTAACCGCAAGTGTAAGTGCCGAGTGTGTATCTCCTTCCACCGCCTGCATGGTGCAGAAGCTTCTTGGAGCCACCTGTCCGGCACTGGAAATAAATGCAGCCTGCTCTGCCTTTCTTTTCCTGCTGGAAACAGCTGCCGGCTTCTTTGCCCGCGGAAAGGCAAAAAAGATTCTGGTAGTAGGTGCAGAGCGGTTAAGCGGCATTATTGACTGGAGTGACCGCAGCACCTGTATTATTTTCGGTGACGGTGCCGGTGCCGCTGTCCTGGAAAGCGGAGAAAACGGCTATCTCGATTCTGTTATTACCGTACAGGGCAATGATGAGGTTATTAAAATTCCGCATTTTATCGGCTGTTCTCCGTTCTTTACCAAGGAGAATGATTCCCCATATGTACACATGCAGGGACAGGAAACCTTCAAATATGCGGTAAATGCGATTTGCAGTGACATTGCTACTCTTCTCACGCAAAACGGTCTGACGCTTGACGACATCCGCTATATCGTTCCGCATCAGGCAAATAAGCGTATCATTGATTTTGCCGCAAAACGGTTAAAGACTACAGAAGACAAGTTCTATGTCAATATCGAACACTATGGCAACACCTCAAGCGCAAGTATTCCGATTGCTTTAGACGAGCTGAACCGCTCCGGAAAGCTTAAGCGCGGGGATTATATTATTCTTACCGCCTTCGGCGGCGGTCTGTCAAACGCAGCCTGCCTGCTTCGCTGGTAACTGTCGCGTATCGTACGCGGAATCAAGTGCTTTACGCACTCAATGACTATCGAAACAATGTCGGATACTGCCGGCTTGTTCATAAAATTAATTTATTTTTAAAGGAGATTAATACTATGTTAGACCAGATCAAAGAACTTTTAGCAAACAGCCTCTCTATCGATGCAGATTCCATCACTGAAGCAAGCAGCTTCTCTGATGACCTCGGTATCGACTCTCTCGATATCGTTGAGTTACTGATGAACGTAGAAGAAGAATTCGGCGTTTCCATCGAGCCGGATCCGTCCATCGCTACCGTTGGCGACCTCATCGCTAAGATTGAGGAGCTTAAGAACAACTAATACGAGGTATATTATGATTCAATCTAGACTCTGTGATTTATTAGGAATTACCTACCCGGTATTTCAGGGTGGTATGGCGTGGATTGCGGACGGCAAACTTGCTGCTGCCGTATCAAATGCGGGCGGACTCGGTATCATTTCCGCCATGAACGCCGATGCAGACTATCTCCGCACGCAGATAAAATCTGCCCGTGAATTAACCGACAAGCCGTTCGGCGTAAATATTATGCTGATGAGCCCTCATGTGGCAGAGGTTGCAAAGGTCGTTGTGGAGGAGCAGGTTCCGGTTGTAACTACCGGTGCAGGCAGCCCGGCTCCTTATATGGAGAGCTGGCTTGCCGCAGGGATTAAGGTTATCCCGGTCATCGCTTCTGTTGCCATGGCAAAAAAGATGGAGCAGTGCGGTGCAACCGCAGTTGTTGCAGAAGGTCAGGAATCCGGCGGACACATCGGCGAATTAACGACGATGGCTCTGGTTCCGCAGGTTTGTGATGCGGTTTCCATTCCGGTCCTTGCTGCCGGCGGTATTGCGGACGGCCGCGGAATGGCTGCTTCCTTCTGTCTCGGTGCATGCGGTGTACAGCTTGGTACCCGTTTCCTCGTGGCAAAGGAGTGCTCGGTGCATCAGAACTATAAGGATATGGTATTAAAGGCAAATGATACCTCCACCATTACCACCGGAAGACGCTTTGGCGGCAATACCTGCCGCTGCATTAAGAATCCGTTCAGCCGTGGCTTCGCAAAAGTGGAATACGCTCCGGAAACAACGGCGGAAATGGTTGCGGAACTGGGTGTAGGCGGTCTGCGTAAGGCTGCCGTAGACGGTGATACCAAGGAGGGCTGTTTCTTAGCCGGACAGATTTCCGGTATGGTAAACAAGGAACAGACCGCCGCAGAAATTGTTACAGAGCTCGTAACCGAATGCGAAGCTCTTCTGAAAGGAGTTCACGCATGGGTAAAATAGCATTTTTATTTTCCGGTCAGGGTGCACAGCACCCTGGCATGGGAAAGGACTTATACGATAATTACAAAGAAGTAGCCGCTCTTTTCGATGCGGCAGAAGCCTTACGTCCGGGTACCCTTGCCCAGATGTTTGAGGGAGACGAGGAAACCCTTCGCAATACCGCGAATACACAGCCTTGTCTCTATCTGGCGGATTTGGCAGCCGCACTTGCAATGAAAAATGCCGGAATTGTTCCGGACATGGTAGCAGGCTTTTCCCTCGGTGAAATCCCGGCTCTTGCGTTCGCAGGTGCTTATACCGCAGAGACCGGTTTTCAAGTTGCAGTCGCAAGAGGCAGCCATATGGCCGATGCAGCAGCAAAGGCTCCGGCAGGCATGGCAGCCATCGTAAAACTGCCAAATGAAACCGTAGAGGAGCTTGCCTCCCATTACAGTAACGTATATCCGGTGAACTATAACTGCACCGGACAATTAGTTGTTGCAGGAAGCACCGATGAGCTTCCGCAGTTCTATGAAGAAGTAAAAGCAGCCGGCGGAAGAGCCCTTCCGTTAAAGGTAGGCGGCGGATTCCATTCTCCGTTTATGACTCCGGCCGTTGCAGAATTTGAAAAGGATCTGACTCAGTTCGAAATACAGACTCCGTCTCTTCCGATTTACGCCAACCTGACCGCAGCTCCTTACGGCGATAACGTAAGAGAGACTATGTGTGCACAGGTCAATCATCCGGTTCTCTGGGAGCGTATCATTCTCTCCATGGCAGAACAGGGTGTCACCACATTTATTGAAACCGGTGTCGGCAACACATTACAGAAGCTTGTCGATAAGATTGTTCCGGATGCCAAGAGCTATGCGGTGGAAACAAAGGAACAGTTAGAGAAGGTTCTTGCCGAGCTTTCGAACCGGTAAAGGAGGATAGATTAAAATGGAAAATAATACATCATTAGAAAATAAAGTTGCTGTCGTAACCGGCGGCTCCCGCGGCATCGGCCGTGCAATTTGTGAGGCTTTCTGTAAAAACGGTGCCGACGTGGCATTTTTGGACGCCGGCAGTGCTGAGGTTGCGGAAGAGACCGTTGCCTACTTAAGCACCTTCGGCACAAAGGTAAAGGCCTATTCCTGCGATATTTCCGATTATGCTAAGACAAGTGAAGTATTCAAAGAGATTATTTCCGAGTTCGGCACTGTTGATATCCTTGTAAACAATGCGGGTATCACCCGTGATAAACTGCTTCTTAGCATGAAGCCGGAGGAATTTACCTCTGTTATCGACATCAATCTGGTAGGAGCTTACAATACCGTAAAGCAGGTATATCCGGTTATGTTAAAAAAGCGCTCCGGAAAAATCATCAACATCAGCTCCGTTGCCGGAGTCATGGGAAATCCGGGGCAGACTAACTACGCTGCTTCCAAAGCAGGCTTAATCGGCTTTACCAAATCCATCGCAAAGGAGCTTGCGAGCCGCGGTATCTGCTGTAATGCGGTAGCACCGGGCTTTGTAAGTACCCCTATGACCACCGCCTTCGCAGAAAACGATGCCGTAGTTTCTTCCATCCCGATGCAGCGTTTTGCTGAGCCGGAGGAGATTGCAAACTTAGTATTATTCCTGTCCAGCAACATGGCAAACTATATCACCGGCGAAGTCATCCGCATCGACGGCGGGCTCGCAATGTAGGAGGAAAATTATGAGAAGAGTTGTTGTAACCGGTCTCGGCGCAGTGACCCCGATTGGAAACAATGTTCCGGATTACTGGAACGGCTTAGTAAACGGAGTGAACGGTATCGCACCGATTACCCGTTTTGACACCACGGATTTTAAGTCCACACTTGCAGCAGAGGTAAAGAACTTTGACCCGTCCGCAGTATTAGACAAGGGTACAGCCAGAAAGACTGACCTCTACACCCAGTATGCTCTTGTTTCCGCAGATGAAGCAATGAAAGATTCCGGTCTTGAAGGCAACATTGCCGAAGAAGAGCTCGGTGTATACTTCGGCTCCGGCGTCGGCGGCATCGAAACCACTCTGGAAAACTACGCAGGACTTCTTGCCGGCGGTCCGAAGAAGGTTTCCCCGCAGTTTGTACCGAAGATGATTATCAACATCGCAGCCGGCCAGATTGCAATCCGTTTCCATGCACACGGCAATGCAATGTGTATGTCTACCGCCTGTGCTACCGGTACTACCGCAATCGGCGAGGCGTACCGTGCAATTAAGGACGGCTATCTTACCGCAGCGATCTGTGGCGGTTCCGAGTCTTCCGTGAATCCGCTCTGCGTAGCCGGCTTTATTAACTGTATGGCTCTTTCCCAGGCAACCGACCCGGATGCAGCCTCTCTTCCGTTTGACAGCCGCCGTGCAGGCTTTGTTCTCGGTGAAGGCGCTGCTACCCTTATCTTAGAAGAATATGAGCACGCTGTTGCCCGTGGTGCAAAGATTTACGCGGAGATGTGCGGCTACGGGGCAACCTGTGACGCTCACCACGTTACCGCTCCGGATCCGGAAGCCACCTATACCGCAAAGGCAATCGAAAAGGCACTTGCCGGTGTAGATTACAGTACCGGTTCCTTATATATCAACGCACACGGTACCGGTACATCCTTAAATGACACGACCGAAACAAAGGCATTTAAGCTCGCCTTTGGTGACGGCGCAAAGGAGGTAAAAATCAGCTCTACCAAGTCCATGACCGGACATATGCTCGGTGCTGCCGGTGCTGCTGAAGCAATCGCCTGCATCAAGGCTCTGGAAACCGGTATTCTTCCGCCTACCATCAACCTGACAAGCCCGGACCCGGTTTGTGATCTCGACTATGTTCCGTGCAAGGCACAGAATGTACAGGTAGACACCGCCATCTCCACTTCTCTCGGCTTTGGTGGTCACAACGCGTGCATCGCATTCCGCCGCGTAAAATAATCGAGGTGAATCATGAATAAAGAAGAGTTAATGAATATCCTGCCGCACCGCGACGATATGCTTCTCATTGATGAAGCAGAGGTAAAGGACGGTGTCGCATATGGTAAGAGAAAAATTACCGGAGAGGAATTTTTCCTGAGAGGCCATTTTCCGGGCAATCCGATTGTTCCGGGAGTCATCCAGTGTGAAATTCTGGCGCAGTCTGCCTGCGTCCTTTTTGCAGACCAGGCACAGGACGGAAAAATCACCACCCTGTTCACGGGACTGGAAAAGGTTCGCTTTAAGAATCCGGTCAAGCCGGGCGATGTGTTCGAAACCGAGTGTTCTATTATAAAGAGTAAGGGCCCGTTCTACTGGGCAAAAGGAACCGGTAAGGTAAACGGAAAGCTTTGCGTTTCCGCAGAGTTCTCCTTTGCAATTTTCCCGGCCGAGGAGGAAAAAGCATGATTTTTGATAAATGGATTGCGGCATTTTCCCAGGAAAAGCTTACCTGTAGTGCCTGCAAAAAAGAATTTCCGGTAAAGGAGCTCCGTAAAGCAAACTACATCTGCCCGGACTGCGGAAAATATATGCGTATCGGCGGCAGAGAGCGTATCAATCAGGTCGTTGACAAAAAGAGCTTTGAAGAATTCGCAACCGGTCTTTCCAGTGTTGACTTTTTAGAATTCCCGGGCTATGCCGACAAGCTTGCCAAGGCAAAAGAATCTACCGGTGAGGAGGATGCGGTTATCTGCGGTCATGCTACCATCGGCGGATATCCGTGTGCAATTTTCGTTATGGATTCCCGCTTTATGATGGCAAGCATGGGCTCTGTTGTCGGCGAAAAGATTACCCGTACCTTCGAGTACGCTACCGCGCATCATCTGCCGGTCATCGGCTTTACCGCTTCCGGCGGTGCAAGAATGCAGGAGGGTATTATTTCCCTGATGCAGATGGCAAAATGCAGTGCCGCAGTTAAGAAGCACTCCACCGAGGGCAATCTCTACATTACGGTGCTGACTGACCCGACGACCGGCGGCGTAACCGCTTCCTTTGCAATGCAGGGCGATATCATCCTTGCCGAGCCGAATGCACTGGTAGGCTTCGCAGGCCGCCGTGTTGTAGAACAGACAACAAAATCTCAGCTTCCGGACAACTTCCAGAGTGCCGAGTTCATTTTAGAGCATGGGTTTGCAGATGCCATTGTTCCGCGTGAGGAATTGAACGACACGCTGACTACCATCTTAAAGCTTCACAGAAAGGAGCAGGCAGCAAAATGACACCTTATGAAAAGCTGAAAAAAACACGTCAGAACGGCAGACCGACCGGTATTGCCTATATCAACGGAATCTTTTCCGACCGCGTAGAGCTTCACGGAGACCGCAGATTTGCGGAGGATGCTGCCATCGTTTCCGGTATCGGAAGCATTGACGGTCTCCCGGTCACTTATATCGCCATCGAAAAAGGCACCGATTTAGCCACCCGTATGAAGACCAATTTCGGCTGTCCGAAGCCGGAGGGCTATCGTAAGGCGCTCCGTCTTATGAAGCAGGCAGAGAAATTCGGCCGTCCGGTCATTTGCTTTGTAGATACCCAGGGTGCCTTCTGCGGTGCCGACGGCGAAGAGCGCGGACAGGGTGAAGCAATTGCGGAAAACATCATGGAAATGTTAGGTCTTAAAACACCGACGATATCTATCGTTATCGGGGAAGGCGGTAGCGGCGGTGCTCTTGCAATCTGTTCCGCAGACCGTGTATACATGATGGAAAATGCGGTATATTCCGTAATTTCTCCGGAAGGCTGTGCAAGTATTCTCTGGAAGGATGCTTCCAGAGCAGAGGACGCCGCACAGTGCCTCCGCATTACCGCAGACGACATGAAGAGCTTCGGCGTAGCCGAGACCATCATTCCGGAAAATTTCGATGATTTCTCCGCCACCTGCGAAGTAATTAAAAAGAACTTAAAGGAAGATTTATCCGAGCTTTTAAAGAAATCTACCGAAGACCTACTGAATGACCGTTACAGACGCTTCCGTAAATTCGGCATCTACGAGGAAAACGGAGAAACCCACGGAACCGTGGCATACTCCATCTAACAGAGAAAACTTATTGTACAAGTAAAAGTTGCAGGTAACTTATCGGTTTTTCAAAGCGCAACGCGGTCCTTCGGACAAATTCAAAAAACCAGATAAGTTACCTGCAACTTTTTATATCGTGTGCGTAAATGAGTTCTTTATAAACCTATGATTTTTTCATCATCTAAGAGGTTTACACAAAATTATTTACACTCTCCTCGTTTCTGAGAAATAATTCGTGCGATAGATTTTGCACAAATTTGATTAACTCGACAACTACACTCTTCCTCTAACACACGGAAAGCACCGTCCTCTGATAAGGTTTTGCATTTTGAAAATCAGAATTTATATGAGGACGGTGCTTTCTTTTTTAACAGCCCTTCTAATTACTCCCTTACTGACACGCTCTCATTACTCGCATCAATCAATTTCTGCCAGAAATCCCATACTCCTTCCACACATTCTTCCGGTGTACGTTCCACAAACGGATAATTCATAGTCAAATCACGAACATCTAAGCCATCCACCAGATAACGTGTTAAAAAGTTTGTCGTCTCGTCATCATTATAATGCGGAAGCGTTTCCTTTATTACCCGTTCATCATATTCACCTGATCTATAAAAATCAGGATAATAAGGCTCTCCATAGGACACCGGATCATTGTATCCCGGTGTCTGATTCGTATAAAGGTCATAGGCAAACGCAATGTCCGCTGCTGTTTCCGCATCATAACAGGACGGAATCACCCATATATTTCCGTACACATAGGTGTAATACTCCTCCTGTCCGTCCGGCTTCGGAGGCACCACAAATCCAACCGCGTCAGTCATACAATTTTCTCCGTAAGGCGCATCCGGCTTGCAAAGAGCTTCCTCGGCAAACTGCATTGCAGCCTTCCCTTCCTGAAACGCCGAAATGTACCAGTCCGATACCGCATCCGACGGCCGAGGCTTCTCATATCCCTTTTCGTAAAGCTCTGCCGCATATTCCATAGCGCCTAACACGTCCTCGTCCTTACAGTTATTATAAATCTTTCCGTCTTTATCCACTGCAATAAAATCCCTTCCCGTGGAAGACACCAGACACTGTAAGGTATCCGTACCGTCGGAACAAGTGGCATACACATCCGTCTGCCCGTCTCCGTCGGTATCACGGGTCAAGATTGCACAAATCTCTTCAAACTTCGACCAGGTCCATTCCCCGCTGGCCTGTAAATCATACGGCAAATCCGGATCAAGCCTGGCTTCTTCAAATAATCTCTTATTCCAAAGGATTCCGCCTCCCGGCTCTATCGGCTTCGAACGCATACCATATATACTCTTTCCTTTGGTCATAACTTTATTTACTGCTCCGCTCCACTTACCCTTGCGATCTCTGTCATTGATACTGATATCCAACTCCTCCAGCGTAGCCAGGTCATAGAACAGCCCCATAGAAAACGGCTTTGCAAAAAACCTATAGTCCAGCTCAAACACCTGCGCATCCGGCTTCCCTTCCAGTACAGAGTTTATGTAAACCTCCTCCATCTCCTCCCAGGCAGCCACCTTTTTTGCACCGATTGTAAAGTTATATTTTTGCATTATATCCTCACGGTATAACTTGGTCGCCTCCTCCTGTGCATTCGTCGGTGCCGGTGTGGTCTCCGGTGAATAGGTATCTCCAATTATAACATGAAGACCGTTTAAGTTTCTGATCTTTACCGTTTTCTCCGTTGCCGTCGGCATCGGAGTAGCGGTTACCTCTAGCTTCTGTGTAGGAACCGGCGTCTCTGTCAAGTCAGGATTAACCGGTCCCCTGTTACAGCCCGAAAGAGAGCATACAATTAAAACAAGTAGCATCAACAATGACTGCAATTTTCTCCTCTTCATATAGACCTCTCTCAAAATAAATTCCATACAACATAACGTAATAGATTACTGTAATGTTGCTCCGTACCAATACTCCAAAGAGCCGCTTGTATTAGTATTTACCGGCATAATACATGCTCTTGAATAACTATTGGTGTTTGACTGCAAAGAAAATATATAGAAACTCGCACTACTATCCAAATTCATGTTATATGAAATCGAATTGCCAGTATTCTTGTATTTTAACAACAGTTGGCCGGAAAGACCATTTAAAGACGTACTCGATGAATATGGACTTAACGTAAAGTCAATCGAATACTTCGCTTTCGATGTATAGTTTGCCGCTGCCCATTCTACAAAGAACGAATAAAAATCATAACCACTGCTCTGAACAACACTTGATATCGCATCATATAAAAGAGTGGGACTACTTGATTGCGGAGAATGGGTTGACAAGTATTCTAATACACCCCTCACCTTCGTATATCCACCAAAATATTGTGTAAGAAACGCTGGAAGCAATACCCTTCCATATTCCTGATAGTTTCCGCTACTTGCTCCCAAACTGTCTACTGACAAATA
>JAQXOR010000128.1 GCA_029099805.1 Lachnospiraceae bacterium | reverse complement strand
ACACTCCGTTCTCCCTATCCTGCTTAATGATTTCTTCTTTCATGGCTTTCAGTTTCTCACGCTTTTCACTCTTCACACGCTCCTCATATTTTCTCTGCCAGCCTCTTTCTTTTCTGCGAAGATACTGCTGATGCCTCTTATCCTTAATCCGGTTAATTCGGTCTATCTCCGCCTGCTCTTCCGGTGTAAGTTCCACTTCCATTGCCGGTGGTACATACCGACCTACGAAATTGAAATAAATCTCAATCTCCTGCGTGGTCTGAATACTCCCTTTTCTGTCTCTCTCATGCACCAGCACCTTATCAACAAATTCATTAACCATTGCCGGTGTAAGTTCTTCAAATTTCTCGTATTTATCAATCAGTGCCATGAACCGGCTTGCTGAATTTCTGTTTCCGTCATACTCTGCAATCCTCTTCTCAAGCTCCATGATTTCCGCATCCAGTTCCGATTTTTCATTTGCGTACTGCTTATCAAGAACCTCATATCTGCTATCCGGCAACTTTCCGAGAATGTTATCCTCATAGATACGGCAGATTAGCTTCTCAAGCTCCTCACAGCGATTTCTAGCCACTTTAATCCTTGCCTTGACCTTTTTTACCTCTGCATCCTCTTGTGAGGACTGTGCGGTTGTTATCGTCTCCAAAAACTCTGCTCTGTCATACTTGGCACTTTCAAAGATTGCTTTCAGCATATCCCCTATCAGTTCCAGCACCACAGACTCGTTAATTCTGTGCTGTGTCTTGCATAGCGTACCGCACGGAACTTTGGTATATGCCGAACAAGTATATTGTGCAATTCTCTTACCATTGCTTGTTCTGTGAACATACATTTTAGCACCACAATCAGCACAATACATAAGACCGGTAAGTACATGATGCTCGCCCCATCCGTCCGGATATCTTCGTACATTCGCCCGAAGCTTCTGCACCGTATCAAAGGTATCTTGGTCTATAATGGCATCCTGCGTATTCTCAAAGATTACCCAGTTATCTTCCGATACATAATGGCTCTTTTTGTCCTTAAAGTGCTTCTGCGTTTTGAAGTTTACGGTATGTCCTAAGTACTCCCTTTTCTTCAAAATGCCGACCACCGTAGATGAACCCCACCCATACGGGTCTTTTACCTGCTTGTGCCTGTTGTTACCCTGCCCGAAGCGTGCCATGTGTACTGCCGGTATTTCCACTTTCTTCTCCTGCAATAAATTAGCTATCTGATAAGGACCCAGACCATCAATAGTCCATTTAAATATCAGACGAACCACCTCGGCAGCTTCTTCATCAATTATCCAGTGATTACCGTCATTTTCATCTTTCAGATAACCGTATGGAGTAACGCTTGCCACATGCTTGCCCGACTTACCTTTTGATTTAAAGGTAGACCGGATTTTCTTGCTGATGTCTTTTGCATACATTTCATTCATAACATCCCTGAACACAAGAAAATCATCATCTCCGTTGGAACTGTCATGGTTATCGTTAATGGCAATCAGCCGTACTCCCTTTTTACGGAAGAACTCTCGAAGCTGACCGACCACAAGATAATCTCGCCCTAATCGGCTCATATCTTTTAACACAATCGTTTCCACTTCTCCATCTTCCACAAGGCTAATCATTTCCTTAAAGGACGGTCTTTCAAAGGTTGTACCGGATATTCCATCATCAGTGAAGTGCCTGAACCTAGTCCACCCTTTTTCTCTACAAAAATCTTCTAGCAACTTCTTCTGGTTTTGAATACTGTACGACTCCCCCAAGTTCTCATCCTCACGACTTAGTCTCTCATACAATGCGATTATTTTTTCGCTACTCATGCTCTGCTCCTTTCCTCTGTATTTGAACCTAAAAGTAATAAGCTCAAAGAGAATTTCTAATATGTACTAAAAAGTCTCTTTCATCTTATTACACCTATAACTGACAAATCAATATTATTATATTCGAACTCCGGTGCCGTTGCAGTAATCACTCTATTCATTTTATTGAAAAATTCTCTGCATGGTATCCGATAATGATATATAAATTTATCTCCCTGATTTCGTAACAATAAGCCTTTCAGATACATGTGCAATAACAGAAAAAACTATACATTCTGTTGTATAATATACATATCCTATTCCAATTGAAAATACCATTGAAGCGGAGATATCAATAATAATTTCTTTCACACTG
>JAQXOR010000127.1 GCA_029099805.1 Lachnospiraceae bacterium | reverse complement strand
CTTCCGAAAGAGGAGAACGGAGCGGAAAATAAGGATAAGAAAAAGATAATGGGAGTGACCTTTGAGGAAGAGTATTTAAGGTCGTATCCGTTCGGGACACTGGCCTCTCATGTGCTCGGCTTTGCAAAAGCTGACGGAGATGGTACGTATGGTATCGAGCAGCAGTATAATGAACAGCTCACCGGAATCAACGGACGGGTATATGATTACTATGACGCAGATTTGACGGTACAGCAGGAAACCGTTCCGGCACAGGATGGGAAAACGATTGTTTCTACCATTGATGCGAATTTACAGAGGATTGTGCAAAAGCATACCGAAGCGTTTTTGGATGAAATCGGAGCGAAGAATGTGGGTGTGCTGATGATGGAGGTGAACACCGGAGAGGTGTTGGCAATGCAGTCCAATTACAGCTATGATTTAAATAATCCGCGCAGTCTTTCAAAATGGTATACAGATGCCGAACTTGAGGAAATGGATAATGACGAATATTTGAATGCCTTATACCGGGTGTGGAGAAATTTCTGTGTCAGTGATTCCTATGAACCGGGGTCAACCTTTAAACCGTTTACGGTGGCGGCAGCGTTAGAGGAAACTCTGATTACAACAACGGAAACATTTCTTTGCAATGGCGGTGAGCAGGTAGCAGACTATTTCATTTCCTGCCATAATAAGTGGGGACACGGTCTGATTAATGCCGCACAGAGTATTATGTATTCCTGCAACGATGCATTAATGGAGATTGCAAAGAGAGAAGGCAGAGACATTTTTGCGGAGTATCAGAGACACTTTTTGTTCGGCAATCTGACCGGTATTGACCTTCCGGGAGAAGTTCCCGGAATTTTGATGGAAAAAGAGCTTTTAAACGAAACAGAGCTCGCTACCGGCAGTTTCGGGATGTCCTTTAATACGACAATGATTCAGCTCGGTTCTGCCTTTTGTTCTATGGTGAACGGCGGAATTTATTATGAACCTCATGTGGTAAAAGAAATCCGGAATGCGGATGGGGTAGTGCTGAAAAAGGTTGAACCGAGAGTTGTACGGAGTACGATTTCGAAAGAAACGTCGGAATTCATGCGAGATGCATTTTATCTTACGGTACAGGAGGGAACGGCTACTGCCGCAAAGGTGGATGGCTATTTAATCGGAGGAAAGACCGGTACTGCACAGAAACTGCCGCGTAGCGAAGGAAAATATCTGGTTTCCTTTATCGGGGGTGCCCCGGCGGATAATCCGCAGGTTATGATTTATGTGGTAGTAGATGAGGCGGATGATGAAGAACTGCAGAGCAGAGCGTCCATTGCGTCAACGCTGGCGGCAGATATTTTAGAAGAGGCGTTGCCTTATCTGAAGATTTATCCCGATACAGAGATTAAGTATCCGAGCTTTGTGATTGATAAGGAGGATGTAGAGATGCAAATTGGGGAAATCGGGGATACAGGGGTAGTGTATGACCCGGATATGAATGAAGGAAATATGCATGTGATTCCGGATGACATGGAATAGATGCTGATTGCATAAGATTATAAAAACATTTTCCGGAGTGCAATGAGACAGATTTCAACCAAACAAAGGAAAACGGCGTTATTTGTAATCTGCATGATTTTGGTGGCAACGCTGACACTAATCGGAAGACTGGTATATCTGATGATACTGCATTCAGAGGAGTATGCGGTAAGGGCACAGGAGCTGCACGAACGTGAGCGTAGTATTAAGGCGGCTCGCGGGATTATTTATGACAGAAACGGTGTGGTTCTTGCAGATAATAAGCCGGTATGTACCGTATCGGTAATTCACAGTCAGATTACGGACCCGGAGCGTGTAATCTCCGTGTTGTGCGATGTTCTGGGACTTCCGGAGGAAACGGTCAGAAAGCGTGTTGAAAAGGTATCTTCCATAGAGCGTATCAAAGCAAATGTGGAAAAAGAAACGGCTGATTACCTACGTAGCTTTGAACTGGATGGCGTCATGGTGGATGAGGATTATAAAAGATACTATCCGTATGGGACACTTGCGTCACGGGTAATCGGATTTACAGGAGGAGACAATCAGGGGATTATCGGGCTGGAAGTGAAGTATGATTCGATGCTGGAGGGGATTCCGGGAAAGATTTTGACACTGACAACCGCACATGGTACGGAGATACCGAATGCTGCTGAAAACCGAGCAGAGCCGATTGCGGGAAACTCCCTTACCATCAGTCTGGATGTAAATATCCAGAGGTATGCGGAGCAGGCTGCCTTAAAGGTTTTGGAGGCAAAAAATGCGAAGCATGTCAGCATGATTCTTATGAATCCGCAAAACGGAGAAATCTATGCGATGGTCAATGTACCGGAGTTTGATTTGAATGATCCGTATACATTAAATGCAGAATATGAGGCTAAGGTTGCAGGCAGGGAGATATCGTCTGAGGAAAAAAACACGTTACTCAATCAAATGTGGAGAAATCCATGTATCAGTGATACGTATGAGCCCGGGTCAACCTTTAAAATTGTAACGGCAACTGCTGCATTTGAAAAGGGTGTGGTATCACTGACAGACCGGTTTTACTGTCCCGGATACAAAACAGTGGAAGACCGGACGATTCACTGCCATAAGGTGGGCGGACACGGCAGTGAAACATTTGTTGACGGCATAAAGAATTCCTGCAATCCTGTTTTTATGGAAATCGGAGCGAGGGTTGGAACGGAAGGGTTTTATGAGATATTCGACAGACTCGGCTTGCTGCGGAAAACAGGAATTGATTTGCCGGGAGAGGCTTCCTCCATTATGCATAAGGCGGAGAATGTCAAAGCGGTGGAGTTGGCGACCATCTCATTCGGGCAGTCTTTTCAGATTACTCCGTTGCAGCTTCTTTCAGCAGTAAGTACGGTTATAAACGGAGGAAATCAGATTACTCCTCATTTTGGGATATATGCCAGAAATACAGAAGAGAATACGGTAAAGACCTACAGCTATGAAGGGACAACCGGTATCGTCTCGAAAAAAACATGCGAAACGATGAAATCACTGTTAGAGGCGGTAGTGCATGACGGAACCGGAAAGAGAGCCTATCTTCCGGGGTTTCGGATTGGTGGTAAGACGGCAACTTCCGAAAAGCTTCCCAGAAGCTCCAATCAGTATATCTCCTCCTTTCTCGGATTTGCACCGGCAGAGAATCCGCAGGTGATTGCACTTGTATTAATCGATGAACCGGAAGGAATTTATTACGGAGGAACGATTGCGGCACCGGTTATCGCAGAGGTATTTGACGAGGTGCTTCCGTATCTGGGCATTGAGCCGGTGTATTCTGAGGATGAAAAAAAGCTTGACGGGGTCGGAACCTTTCCGGTACCGGATTTGATTGGAATGACAAAGGACGAGGCAGCAAAATTATTAAAAGCCTATGAGTTTGATGCGATATACTATTCCGGTGAAGGGGATGTGATTACGGAGCAATTTCCGGAGGCAGCCGAAGAAGTTAAGAAAAATACCGGGTTGATTCTATATATGAAATAGAATATAATGAAGGGCAGGAGAGTGAAATTATGGAAAAGCCGTCTGTGCGTAAAACTGAATATAAACCGCAAACCTATTATGACTATAGCCTGCTTTTTATTACATTGATATTAGTATGTATCGGTCTTGTAATGGTATATAGCACCAGTTCGTATTATGCGGTTAAACAGAAGTTCGGTGATGCAGCCTATTTTTTTAACCGACAGCTGATTTCCGCAGTAATAGGCACCTTTGTAATGATTGTAGTATCTAAAATAGATTATTTTCTCTATATTAAGGGAATCGGAAAGAAATATAAGATTCGTCTTCTGTTTCTTGCCTATGTCTTATGTATTGCCCTGCAGGTGTACGTTCTCTTCTTCGGAGAAGAGGTAAAAGGTGCAAAACGCTGGATTAAGATTCCGTTACTCGGAACCTTCCAGCCTTCGGAGCTTACGAAAATTTGTATCATTCTGCTGGTCGCTTATATTGTATATGCCGCACCGAAACGTCTGGATACTGTATTTGGATTTATTCGTGTATTTCTTTATGTTTGTCCGTTGCTTGCACTTGTTGCAACCGAGAACTTGAGTACGGCAATCATAATTGCAGGAATCACTTTTGTTGTCTGCTTCGTTGTGGCACGGAGAAAAGGGTATTTCTTTATCGTGGGTCTTCTGGCAGTCGGAGTGGTGGCAGGTTATATCTTTCTTGGAGAAGCATTCCGCGGAGAACGTATTGATGCATGGCTGAATGTAGAGACACATCCTAAGGGGTATCAGATTTTACAAGGTCTGTATGCAATAGCATCGGGCGGTCTGTGGGGCAAAGGTCTCGGGAACAGTATGCAAAAGCTGGGATTTATTCCGGAGTCCCACAATGACATGATATTCTCGGTTATATGTGAGGAACTTGGTATTGTGGGAGCGCTTGCAATCATTTTTCTTTATGTGATTTTGTTATGGCGGCTTTTTGTTGTGGCATCGAATGCAAGAGATTTGTTTGGCTCCTTAATCTGCGTCGGAATCATGGTACATATTGCGATGCAGGTGTTGATAAATATAGCGGTTGTAACAAACACTATGCCTTCCACCGGTATTCCGCTTCCGTTTATCAGCTATGGAGGTACGTCCCTTGTTGTTTTGATGGCGGAGATGGGAATTGCTCTCAGTGTATCAAACCGTGTGGAATATGAGCGGTAACACTTTTTTCTTTCCGGCATACTATGTCATAGACGAAGGTCCGGAGAGATGCTATGTCATATATAACGATAGAAGGTGGAAATAAACTGGAGGGAGACATCCCTTTGCAAGGCTCCAAAAATGCCACACTGCCTATACTGGCTGCGAGTGTTCTTTGCAATGGGACCGTAATCCTGAAAAACTGCCCGGATATCACCGATGTCAGGGAAATGCTTCATGCACTGTCTTATGCCGGTGTCAGGAGTTCTCTTCATGACGGAATACTGGAGCTTGATACCTCAAATGCAGTTCCGTGCTATTTCGGACCGGAGTTGGCCGGCAAGACGCGCGGAGGAGTATTGCTTCTGGGAGCTTTTACCGGACGGTTCGGTGAGGCGGGTATGGCATATCCGGGAGGGTGTGTAATCGGAGCGCGTCCGATTGATTTGCACTGCAAGGTATTACGCGACCTGCATACTACACTTACAGAAGAGGAAGAGGGGGTTTTCGTCAAGGGAAAGCCTGGCGGAGGACACGTTTTTCTTTCGTATCCGAGTGTAGGGGCGACAGAGAATGCGGTTCTGGCGGCGGTCTGTGCCGGGGGACGTACCGTGATTTCCGGAGCTGCAATGGAACCGGAGGTTTCTGAGTTGTGCCGATTTCTGAATCGGGCAGGAGCTAAAATCAGCGGAATCGGCACGCGGCATATTGTAATAGACGGTGTGCGGCGGTTACATGAGACCGAATATACAATAACCGGGGACCGGATTGTTGCCGGAACCTATCTGGCTGCAGCAGCAATGTCAGGAGGTGAAGTAATTCTTCGCAAGACCCGGCGCGTATGCATGAAGGGGATTTTCGAAAGCTTTCGTGCGGTCGGAGCCCGGATTTACAGAGACTGTGATACTTTGGTGTTAAAAGCACCGGATACGCTGCATTCGATTCCCGAACTTGTAACAGCTCCGTTTCCTGCCTTTCCGACCGATATGCAGTCTCAGATGACGGCCTTGCTTTCCGTGGCAAAGGGAGACAGCAGGATTTATGAAACGGTATTTGAATCAAGGTTCGGGGTCGTGACAGAACTACAGAAAATGGGAGCTGATGTAAGGAACAGAGGACGCTTTGCTTTGATTCATGGTGTAGAAAAGCTGCATGGGGCGAGTGTTGCTGCATCGGACTTACGCAGCGGGGCGGCACTTGTGTTAGCAGCAGCTGTGGCAGAAGGGCAGAGCAAAGTATATGGTTATGACTTTATTGCCAGAGGATATGAGGATATCTGCGGCATATTTCGTCTGCTTGGAGCAAGAATAGAAATAACAGAGGAGAAATAAAAGTGAAACATGGAGAGTTGATATGAGCAGTCAAAGAACCGAGCTTCGCAGTGGAATAAAGTATCTGATTCGTTTTACAGCAATTTTGATAATTGCAGCCGGAGGACTTCTTCTTTTCGGACGAACGTACCAGACGGAAAGTATTACAGTGAGTGGCCTGACATATTATACCGAAGAAGAGTTTCTTGCTAAAATCTCGGGAGATATCACAAGGAAGAATACCTTATTGTTCCGTATGGAACAGCGCCGGAACGGAGAGAAAAGGATTCCGTATATCGAAAGCTATGATGTATCGATAGAGGGAAAAAACTGTATTCGGATACAGGTTTATGAAAAAATTCTTGTGGGATGTGTCAAGGTGATGGGGCAATACCTGTACTTTGATAAGGATGGCTATGTTACGGAGTCTTCCATAGAGCAGCTTTCCGGAGTTCCTCTGATTAAAGGACTGAAATTTGACCGGATTGTATTATATGAGAAACTCCGGATTCAAAAGGACGAGCTGTATGATGTGATTCTGAATATCACAAAGCTCATAAGGGAGTATGAAATACCGGCACAATGTATCATCTTTAACGGAAAAGGAGAAGTTGAGCTGGAGGTCGGGACGATCAGTGTTTCTCTTGGAAAACGTGCCGTATATGATTTACAGATACAAAAGCTTGCAGATATTTTGCCTTCTGTTTCGGAGAGGAATTTGTATATTGACCTTTCCGGATATCAGGGAGGAACGGACGATATCATTGCAAAACCGAAAGAGGAATAAAAAAAAGTGAAAATATAAAAAAAATGCTTGCTAAATTCACTTTTTCAATATATTATATAGTATAGAGGATGGGTCTATTATGGAAGACACACACAACATCTAGTTTTCTGGAGCGTTGTGACAGAATAAAGGAGGAGTCACCGTGCTTGAAATTATGAACAATACTACGGACGTGGCCGCAAAGATTCTTGTTATCGGAGTTGGCGGTGCGGGTAATAATGCCGTAAACAGAATGATTGAAGAGGGGATTGGCGGTGTAGAGTTTGTCTGTGTAAATACGGACAAGCAGCATTTGAAGAATTGTAAAGCATCCCAGTGCATACAGATTGGTGAGAAATTAACAAAGGGACTTGGCGCGGGCGCAAAACCTGAAATCGGGGAAAAGGCTGCCGAAGAGAATATAGAGGAATTGACACAGATTATCAAGGGTTCGGATATGGTGTTTGTTACCTGCGGTATGGGAGGCGGTACCGGTACCGGTGCAGCTCCGGTTGTTGCAGGTATTGCAAAAGGGATGGGTATCTTGACGGTTGGTATTGTAACCAAGCCGTTTACGTTTGAACATAAAGTACGTATGGCAAATGCAATTTCCGGTATTGAGAAATTAAAGCAGAATGTAGATTCTCTGATTGTTGTTCCGAATGATAAGCTGCTTGAGATTGTAGACCGTCGTACTTCTATGCCTGAGGCATTAAAGAAGGCTGATGAGGTCTTACAGCAGGGCGTACAGGGGATTACCGACTTGATTAATCTCCCTGCATTGATTAACCTTGACTTTGCGGATGTACAGACCGTAATGCAGGACAAAGGAGTTGCGCATATCGGTATCGGTGTGGGTACCGGTGAGCAGAAGTGTCTTGATGCAGTCCATAAGGCTGTATCCAGTCCGCTTCTGGAAACGAAGATTCAGGGCGCAAGCCATGTTATTTTAAATGTATCCGGTGATGTGAGTCTGATTGAAGTAAATGAGGCTGCGACGGAGGTACAGTTACTTGCCGGAGAGAATGCCAATATTATTTTCGGTGCAATGTATGATGAGACAATGCAGGACCAGGCGGTTATTACCGTTATTGCGACCGGACTTCAGGAAAGCGGAACCGGGATGCCAAGAAGTGTCAATCAGTTTGCAGGGAAGACGCCGGGAGTTTCGCTTCCGGGATTTTTAAGCAGGAGCAGCTTTTCTGCTTCCAATAATACCGGTACGACTGCAAAGACAGAACGTGGTGCCATGGATCAGTTTGATTATACCTTTGATCCGAATGCTGTACGGCAAAAACCGTCCGCTTCGGAATATAAACCGGCGGGTACTGCTCCGTATACGAGCCGTTCCACGAATCCTATGTTCGGAAAGCAGGATAATGCCGCTTCCGACAATGGTGAGGATAAAATAAAGATTCCGCCATTTATCCAGAACTATTCAGCAAAGAAGAAGTAACCGAGTGAGGTCTTATAAGAAAGGGGCTGCGCAGAATGCGCAGCCCCTTTTTCTTTATAGAAAATTGCGTCCTATACTCGTATTTTGTTGAAGAAGAGCTTGTTTTGCGGTAAGATTCCGTATATATTACATGTTTTTACAAAAAATGTAAATTGCAGAATGTATACTATAAATGGAAAGTCAAAGGAGGTGGAACACGGTAAAGATTTATCTGGACAGCTACATAGCAGCCAATTTCTGGATGCACTTGTTGTGTATGTATCTTGTTGGGACAATGATAAAGCTGAGAAACGGGAAAACAAAAAGAGGGAGAATTGCGGCGGCAGCTTTTTGCTGCGCCGTACCGGATGCAGTTTATTTGTTTTTTGCAGGTGCAGAAACAGAGAAAGCATCGCTTCTTTTTTTCGGAGCTGCTGTACTTGAGCTTGTAATGGGGGCGTGGATTGCTTACGGAAGAAAAAGGATTGTCAGAAATACGCTTCTGTTGTTCGGAGTTACAGTATTACTGGCAGGTTTTTTTCAGATAGTACCGATAAAAAATATCGGACTGTTTTGTTTCCTTGGAACAGTTCTGCTTCCGTTCTTAATTGCGGGATTATCATCGGCTTTCCGGGAGAAACAGACACAGAAGCTGCTCTATGAGGTCAGGCTCTGTCAGAACGAAGAGGAACAATGGTTAACAGCTTTTCTGGATACAGGAAATCGTCTGAGATTATACGGCTGTCATATACCGGTTGTACTTGTAGATGAGGATTATCTGAAGGAATGGATAAAAACAGCAGAGCGTATGATGCCGCAAAAGCTTGTTTTTTTACCGTATAAAGGGGTGGGAGGAAAAGGTATTTTGCATGGTGTCAGGCTGCACTGTGTAATTCCTGTTGAGAAGGAAGGAACCGTGGCCGGAGAGGTTGCGGCAGTAGCAGCAGAGCATAGGTTGTTTCAAGGCTGTACGTATCAGATGATATTGCAGCCGGAGGTGTTGACAATGGTTTGTGTAAGAGATACACAGGAAGGAGAGAGAGATGTTATTTAAAGTTTCTATACCAAATCGGTTTCAGTTTCGAATGATTCCGAATTTAACGGCGCTTTTGCTGGGAAAGTATGGGGAAATTCATTATATTGGCGGAACAGAGGTACTGCCGCCCCCGTATTCGCCGGAAGAAGAGGCGGTGATGATTGCCGCTTTGGCAAGTGACGAAGAGGGTTCTGTACGATCTGAACTGGTGGAGCATAATTTGCGTCTGGTTGTCTATATTGCAAAAAAGTTTGATAATACCGGGGTAGGGGTAGAAGACTTGATATCAATCGGGACAATCGGATTGATTAAGGCTATAAATACGTTTAATCCGGATAAGAATATCAAGCTTGCAACTTACGCATCCAGATGTATTGAAAATGAAATCCTAATGTATTTACGGCGAAACAGCAGGCAGAAGCTGGAGGTATCCATAGATGAGCCGCTGAATGTAGACTGGGACGGGAACGAACTGCTGTTATCGGATATTCTGGGTACTGACGAGAATGAGGTGTATCGCGGATTAGAAGAGGAGGCAGACCGAACTGCCCTGTTTCAGGCTCTTTCTTGTTTAAGCGACCGGGAACGGCTTATCATTAACCTCAGGTATGGATTGGAAAACGGGGACGGAAATGAACATACCCAGAAGGAGGTGGCGGATTTACTTGGTATTTCCCAATCCTATATTTCCAGGCTGGAGAAAAAAATTATGAAACGGTTACGAAAAGAAATGTTGATTGCCTGACAGAAGTTGACAAAAGGTCTTAGTATAAAGAATAGCGCCATGGCACATCCTAATACTAACAGTGAATGAGAAATTTTCCTCATGGACTGTTAGTACAGGAGGGATGTGTCATGGCGCTTTATAAAGTTGAAATCTGTGGCGTAAATACTGCCAAGCTTCCGCTGTTAAGCAATGAGGAAAAGGATGAATTATTTGTCCGGATCAAGCAGGGGGATGCAATGGCAAGAGAGCAATATATCAGAGGAAATCTGAGATTAGTACTCAGTATCATTCAAAGATTTTCCGGTAACAATGAAAATGTGGACGATTTATTTCAGATTGGATGTATTGGTTTGATGAAGGCAATTGATAACTTTGATGTGACTCAGGGCGTAAAGTTTTCTACCTATGCTGTTCCGATGATTATCGGAGAAATCAGACGGTATCTCAGGGATAATAACTCAATTCGTGTCAGCCGTTCCCTGCGGGATGCCGCATATAAGGCGATTTATGCCAAGGAGACATTGACGAGGGAGCTGAACCGGGATCCCTCTATTCTTGAGATTTCTCAAAGAACCGGTCTTACGCCGGAAGAAATCAATGAGGCATTTGATGCAATTCAGACACCGGTTTCCTTATATGAGCCTGTATATAAAGAAGGGGGCGATGCGCTCTATATCATGGATCAGGTATGTGATAAAAAGAACAGGGAGGATGTATGGATAGAAGAGATATCGTTAAAGGATGCGATGGGACGGCTGCCGGAACGGGAACGCCTGATTATTGATTTACGTTTTTTTCAAGGAAAAACGCAGATGGAAGTGGCAGAGGAAATTCATATTTCACAGGCACAGGTCTCGCGTCTGGAAAAAAATGCGTTAAAAGGGATGAAAGCGTATCTGTCGGAACGAAAGAAAGAGAAATAGAATCGGAACACCGGGTAAAGAAAGGAGAGAGGGAAAGTTTTTTTATGTGCCTGACTTTTACTTGACAGCATAGGGACAAAGTGCTAATATAAGTTGGACTTTGGTCTTGACCGGGTGGAAAAAGAATCCGAGAGGTGATATTATGCTGTTACTTTTATTTGCACTTTGGTTGGTGTTTAACGGAAAGGTTACACCGGAAATTGTATTGTTCGGCATTGGCTTGTCTTCTGCCGTATATTTATTCTGTTGGAAATTTTTAAAGTATCGTCCAAAACAAGAGCTGCTTGCTTTGCGTCTTCTGCCGCAGGGCATCGGCTACTTTTTTGTGCTTGTAAAAGAAATCGTTAAGGCGAACTGTGTGATGATTCCTCTGATTGTTTCACCGAAGTACGAGGTGGAGCCGGTGCTTGTAACATTCCGTACCGATTTAAAATCGAATCTGGCAAAAACAGTCCTTGCCAATTCTATTACAATGACTCCGGGGACTATTACGGTTGAGCTTACGGAGGATGAATTCAAGGTTCATTGTCTGGATAAGGAGATGGCGGAGGGACTTGCAGATTCTGATTTTGTCCGGTTGTTAAGACGTATGGAAAAGACGGCAGGAAGGTAAGGAGGCATACTACATATGGAAACGGCATATTCGGTACTATATATCGGTATCATGATTTGTTTTGCACTTTGTATTTTTTGTTGCTTGATTCGTGCCATTATGGGGCCGAGAACGACAGACCGTATTCTTGCGATAAATATGATTGGCTCTCTGGCCATGATTATTATTGCAATCATGTCATTATATTTAAAGGAAAGCTTTCTTTTGGATATTGATTTAATTTATGCAATGTTGAGCTTTCTTGCGGTAGTCGTGTTAACCAAGGTGTATATGGGAGTGCATTGGGAAGCGGAGGCTGCGGAATTGAAAAAGAAGGAACAGGAGCAGAAAGAACCGGAGAAGAAGGAGGAAACAAAATAATGGAAATAGTAAGATTTGCGGTAGTGGCGTTGTTTTTGGTGGCTTCTCTGTGTATGGCAGTGATTTCTGTGGCTGGTGTGTTTAAATTCCGATTCATTCTGAACCGGATGCATGCGGCTGCTATCTGTGATTCCTTTGCGTTGTTTATTGCGATGATCGGAATTGCGATAGCGTACGGCTTTACTTTTGCAACAGTAAAAGTATTGTTAATTGTGCTGATGGTTTGGGTTGCAAGTCCGGTATCCAGTCATCTGATTGCGCGGCTGGAGGTAACTACGGACAAGCATTTGTCTGAGGAATGCGAGGTGCGTGACTGATGGAAATCATGGAAATTATTCTATTATCATTTTTGGTGGTTTGTGCGGTTTCTGTTGCACTTTCGAAAAATCTGCTGACCTCTATTGTTATTTTTATGGCATATAGTGTGATTATGTCTATTATCTGGATGGTTTTGGAATCTCCGGATCTGGCAATTACGGAAGCCGCGGTCGGAGCCGGTGTTACGAGTGTGCTGTTCTACATTACTTTAAAGAAAATCCATGCAATGAAGGGAGAAGAGGACGATGAAACCGAGGAGTGATTATGAACAATCAGCATGGCGTCGTCTGGTTCGTTTTGTAGACGGGGAGTCCCTGGCGGATGCGGAACGACGTGCAGAGGAAATGAGGGAAAATGATGCACAGTCCCAGCAGGCAGCAGATACAGAGGCAGAGCTTTCTTTCGAGCAGCAGGAAAAAGAGGACAGAGAGGATAGAAAGCGTCGTCTGGAGACAGAGCATGAAAAAGAGGCAATGGCGCTGTTGGAAAAATACAGAAACTGGCCGAAGGAGCACGGAGTAAAAATATTTGGCCGGTTATATGCAATCATGGCGGTATTGCTTTGTCTGATAATTATAGTGACTCTTTTAGTGACGGTTTCGTATCTGCCGGAGTTTGGACAACCGGATAATCCGAATAATAACGAGGTTGTCAGAAAGTATAACGAAATGGGTCTGGAAGAGACCGGAGCAACAAATATTGTGGCCGGTATGATTTTGGATTATCGTGCGTTTGATACATTAGGTGAGTCGCATGTATTATTTGTAGCGGCAGTTTGTGTTATGATTTTGCTCCGTCTTGAGCTTACAAAGGACGGAAAGCCTACGGATAAGAAGCGTGCTGCAGAGGAAAATGACCGGCTGTATGAACCGAAAAACGACAAAATATTACAGCTTTCCGCAAAAATCCTGGTACCGATTATTATTATGTACGGAATCTATGTGATTTTAAACGGTCATTTGTCACCGGGCGGCGGATTTTCCGGGGGTGCGATTATCGGCGCGGGTCTGATTTTATATGTAAATGCATTCGGGTTTAAGGAAGCAACGAAGATTTTGAACCGGAAAAACTATGCGGTAATTTCGGTTGTTCCGTTGTTGTTCTATGCATTGGCAAAGGGATATTCCTTCTTTACCGGTGCCAATCATCTGGAAAGCGGAATCCCTAAGGGGACGCCGGGCCATATTCTTTCTTCCGGATTGATTTTACCGCTTAATATTTGCGTGGGCTTAGTGGTTGCCTGCACGATGTATCATTTCTATACGTTGTTCCGCAAAGGAGGAATGTAAGATGTTAAGAAATTTATTTGCAAATTATTACGAAGCAGTATCGGTGATTTTGTTCGGAATCGGATTTACGACATTGTTGCTCAATCGTAACATGATTAAAAAAATCCTTGGGCTAAATATCATGGACACAGCAATTTATTTGTTTTTAGCGGCAAAGGGCTACATATTCGGGCGGAAGGTGCCGATTGTAACAGGAACGGTTCCGGAGCCGGAAACCTATATTAATCCTATCCCTACCGGTCTCGTGTTAACGGGTATTGTGGTTTCTGTCAGTGTTACCGCAGTAATGCTGTCGCTTACCATTCGCTTATACAGGAGATATCATACGCTTGATATTGATGAAATTACACGGTTGGTAAAGGGGGAAAAGTAATGGATTTTGTGTGTAATCTTCCGTTTTTCTGTATCGTACTGGCTCTGGCCTCCGGTGTGGTTTCGTCTGTGTTAAAGCCGAAGGCTGCCAAGGCAGTATCAATTATTCTGGTATCGTTAAGCTGTATATGTTCGTTACTTGTACTGCTTTATACCATTCGGACGGGTACTTCGTTTACTTATATGATGGGACATTTTCCGGCACCGTTCGGAAATGAAATCCGGGCCGGTGTGCTGGAAGGGGTAATGGCATCCTTTTTCTCGGTAATCATGCTGTTGGCCTTGCTCGGAGGAGAAAAGTATTTAAAGGTTGATATCGAGGAACCGAAACAGAATCTTTATTTTGTTCTGATTAACCTGCTGCTGAGTTCTCTTCTTGCTTTGGTATATACCAATGATTTATTTACCGCATATGTATTTGTGGAAATCAATACTATTTCGGCGGGCGGCTTAATTATGATCCGGAGTAACGGGCATTCAATGCTTGCAGCTACCAAATATATGATTATGAGTCTGCTTGGTTCGGGTCTTTTATTAATCGGTATCACACTTCAGTATGATTTAACCGGTCATCTTTTGATGAGTAATATTCAGGAGTCTATCGCCGTACTTGCGGCGAACGGAGAGTATACGGTTCCGCTTACGGTGATTATCGGTCTGATTAGCGTCGGTATTGCAATAAAAAGTGCCCTGTTTCCGTTCCATGCATGGCTCGCGGATGCTTACGGATATTCTACGGCATCTTCGGCGGCTATTTTGTCAAGTCTGGTATCAAAGGCGTATATTTTCCTTTTGATTAAGATTATGTACCGTGTGATCGGAACAACCGTATTCTGGGACAGTAAGATTACTAATGTATTTTTTGTACTTGGTGTGGCCGGCATGCTGTTCGGCTCCATCAGTGCGATAAAAGAGCATGATATGCGCCGGATGATTGCATTTTCCTCTGTAGCACAGATTGGATATATTTACATGGGACTTGGCTTCGGGACAGAGCTCGGAATGGTTGCGGCAGTGTTTCACATTTTATCCCATGCAGCAACAAAATCCATGCTGTTTGTGGCGTGTCGCGGACTTTCTGAGGTATCCGGTAATAAGAAGGATTTCTCGGATTTAAAAGGCTCCGGGTTCCGGAATAAGATTGCAGGTGTTGCATTTTCGGTAGGTGCATTTTCCATGGTAGGTGTACCGTTGTTTGCCGGATTTATTTCAAAGCTGTATTTGACATCGGCAGCGCTTGAAACCGTGTCGATAAAAATGGTAGTGGCTGTTATTATTTTGGCGGTCAGTACGATATTAAATGCACTTTATTTTGTACGTGCGGTAATTTCAATTTATACGCCGAGAAATGAGCATTACCGGGATGCGTCGTTCCGTCCGGGAGTTACGTTTTCTATCGGTATGGTATGCTTTATTGCAATCAACTTTATTCTTGGTCTTGCTTCGCATCCGCTGATTGTCGCGATTGAGCAGGGCCTACGAATGTTTTCGTAACAAAGGAGGCAAGAGATGGGAAGAGATATTTTATTATTATTACAGGTTTTGTTTCCTGTAATTGCAGGCTGTCTTTTGTTTGTCGCTGCACGTCGGGGCAATCGCAGGCTTCAGACACGGTATGTGACAATTGTGCTTCTTTTGGAGGCAGCATTCGTGATAGCGGTTGCATTTTTGGACAAGACAACCGTAGAGTGTTTTTATATTACACCGGAGCTACGGTTAATACTTTGTAATGACGGGCTTTCCAAATTATTCGGTGTGTTGGTTGCCCTTGTATGGCTTTTGGTGGGAATCTATTCGTTCCGCTATTTAAAGGAAACGGAAAAGCCGGTTATGTTTTATGGCTTCTATCTGATCGCACTAGGTGTATTGCAGGGAATCGGTCTTGCCGGAAATCTGGTATCGTTTTATCTGTTTTATGAATGGATGACTTTAATGACAGTTCCGTTTGTATTTTATAATCGTACCAAGGAGTCAATTCGTGCCTCAAGGAAGTATTTGTTTTATTCTGTGGCAGGTGCAAGCCTTGTTCTGGCAGGAATCTTTATTCTGGCAGGAAATACGGACGGTTTGCAATTTGCCGGCGGCGCACTTAAGGAAACCGCGGACCGGACGGAGGTTTTGCTGGCAGGTGTTCTGTTGCTGCTCGGTTTCGGTACGAAGGCAGGTATGTTCCCGATGCACGGTTGGCTTCCGACTGCACATCCGGTAGCACCGGCACCGGCATCTGCAGTATTATCCGGTGTTATTACGAAGGCAGGAGTGCTTGGAATAATTCGTAGCTTTTACTATGTAATCGGAATGGACTATCTGGCAGGAACCTATGTGCAGACGTTATTTTTGACGCTTGCGCTACTCACTGTTTTTATGGGCTCCATGCTTGCTTATAAGGAGAAGGTGTTAAAGAAACGTCTGGCGTATTCCACAGTGAGCCAGGTGTCTTATGTGCTGTTTGGTTTGGCACTGTTTACACCGGCAGGCTTTGCGGCAGCCTTACTTCATATGGTATTTCATTCTGTTATTAAGAATGAGTTGTTTTTATTTGCCGGAACCGTCATTCATCAGACCGGTGAGGAAAGAGTAGAGGGACTTCGGGGAATGGGCAGAAATCTGCCGGTAACATTCTGGTGTTTTACGCTTGCTTCTCTGGCACTGGTAGGAATACCGCCGATGTCCGGCTTTGTCAGCAAATGGTATCTTGCAAAGGGAGCGTTGGCTGCGTCGGTCGGTATTTTTTCCTATCTGGGACCGGCGGTACTTCTTGTAAGTGCATTGTTAACTGCAGGTTATCTGCTTTCGATTACCGCGGACGGCTTTTTCCCGGGAAAGGATTTCATATCGCCGATGCCGGAAGCAAAGGAGGGACATGTGTCAATGCTGGTTCCTTGTGTGATTTTTGCTGCGGCAACGGTACTTCTCGGCGTGTTTTCAGCCCCGTTATATGAGTTTGCAACCAAGCTTGGAACCGGTCTTTTGGTTCGTTAGGGCGGAAAGGAGGACAAAATGAATCAATATTGGATATTACTTCCGATTGTTACGCCGATTCTTCTGGGGGCGTGTATTCCGCTGTTTCATTTTGAAAATGCGAAAACCAGACGAAGGTATGTCGGCGGTGTTACGGTTTTAAATACTCTGCTTATGTTTCTAGTGATGTTCCTGCTGCGTCCGCAAGGGGAGCTTATGTTACTTAACATGGCAGGAAAGCTTTCTATTTCGTTTCATATGGATGGAATGGGCTGTGTGTTTGGCTCGCTGGTTGCTGTTCTATGGCCGATTGCAACGTTTTATGCATTCGAGTATATGAAGCATGAAGGAAAAGAAAACACCTTTTTTACGTTTTATACGATGACTTACGGAATAACAGTCGGCATTGCATTTGCAGCAAATTTAATGACCTTATATTTGTTCTATGAACTGCTTACGTTTGTGACGCTTCCGCTTGTAATGCACGGAATGAGCAAAAAGTCTGTATTTGCAGGAAGACGGTATGTGACTTATTCGGTAGGGGGAGCGGCGTTTGCATTTATTGGAATCGCTTGTATCCTGACCTTTGGAGATAGTATTGATTTTGTTTACGGAGGAGTTTTAAACGGAGACTATACAGTGATACAGAAGCAGCTGTTACGTGGGGCTTATGTATTGACAACCTTTGGGTTCGGAGTAAAGGCGGCTGTATTCCCGTTCCATCGCTGGCTCCCGACGGCGTCTGTGGCACCGACCCCGGTTACCGCGCTTCTTCATGCGGTAGCGGTTGTAAAGGCAGGAGCGTTTGCGATTCTCCGTATCACATATTTCAGCTTTGGTACGGAGCTGTTAAAGGGAACTGTGGTACAGTATATTGTGATGGCCGCCGCACTTGTTACGATTTTATTCGGTTCAACGATGGCACTAAAGGAGCAGCATTTAAAGCGGCGTTTGGCATATTCGACAATCAGTAACCTGTCCTATATTGTATTTGGTGCATCGTTAATGACACCGGAAGGACTTACCGGTGCACTGACTCATATGGTGGTTCACGGAGTCGTAAAGATTACATTATTTTTCTGCGCCGGAGCAGTATTGTATAAAACCGGAAAGGAATATGTGCACGATATGCGTGGCATGGGAAAGCGTATGCCGATTACCTTCGCCTGCTTTACACTTGCATCTGTTGCATTATCGGGTGTTCCGCCGCTTCCGGGCTTCTTAAGTAAATGGAATCTGGCAGAGGCAGCCTTACATGCAGGGAATCCACTGGCGTTTATGGGCGTTGTCGTGCTTTTGATATCGGCGGTATTGACTGCAATCTATTTATTCCTTGTTGTGTTTAAGACCTGTTTTCCGTCAAAAGCAGGTGTACAGCCGGAAACGGCACGCTGCGAGGCAAATGCATATATGACGGTTCCGCTGATATTGCTGTGTGCCTTAATCGTTTTACTCGGAATATTTGCGCGGCCACTGACTGAGCTGTTTGCAGAGATTGCGAAGGGAGGAATCGTTTTATGATAGGAGCACTTCAATTTGCTACGGACGGATTTCGGGTACTGTATGCATTGCTGGCAACATTCCTTTGGATTATTACGCTGTTGTTTTCAAAACAGTATTTTCATCATCATAAGAATTTAATTCGATACTTTGTTTTCTATTTTGCAACATTTGCAGCTGTTCTCGGTGTGTTTTTTGCGGCAGATTTGATGACTCTGTTTTTGTTTTTCGAGATTATGTCCTTTACCTCCTATGTATGGGTGGCACAGGAAGAAACAGAGGCTGCCCTGCGGGCATCAAAAACCTATCTGGCCGTGGCGGTAATCGGCGGTTTGTCCATGTTAATGGGCCTGTTTATGCTGGATCATGCATTCGGAACACTTCTGATTTCGGAGCTTCGGGATTCTGCGTTTGCATTTCTGGCCGGAGAAGGCGGCAATTTCGGCAACCGTCAGACATATTTATATACAGCTGCAGCATTACTTACGGTAGGCTTTGGAGCAAAGGCAGGTGTATTTCCGCTTCATATCTGGCTTCCAAAGGCACATCCCGCCGCACCGGCACCGGCTTCCGCATTGTTATCCGGTATGCTTACCAAATGCGGTATTTTCGGGATGCTGCTTGTGAACTGTCATATATTGTTTGCAGATGCCTCCTGGGGCAGGGTGACATTGATTTTAGGAACAATCACCATGGTACTCGGTGCCGTATCGGCATTGTTTTCGATTGATATTAAGCGTACGCTCGCATGTTCTTCCGTTTCGCAAATCGGTTTTATTACGTTAGGTATCGGCATGCTCAGTATTATGGAAGGACGCGGAATTGCATTGCAGGGGACCGTATATCATATGGTAAACCATACAATACTGAAGCTTGTTCTGTTCCTTGCAGCGGGTGTGATTTATGTAAACACACATTCTCTTAATCTGAATGAAGTACGCGGTTACGGAAGGAAGCATCCTCTTTTGGCTGCTGCATTTGCATTTGGAGGACTTGGACTTGCGGGAATACCGGGATTTAACGGGTATATCAGTAAGACTTTATTACATGAGAGCATTGTTGAGCATATGGAGCATCTGGAGGCAAATGGACTGCATTCCGAAATCGGAATGTTTAAGACTGTAGAAGTGTTGTTTTTACTTGCGGGCGGATTGACACTTGCCTATATGCTAAAGCTTTTCATTGCAATCTTTATTGAAAAGGGAGACGGGGAGGCAAAAGGACAGAAATACAGTATGGCACCTCTGTCCGGAATCGCTGTGTGCGGCTCTGCGTTACTGATACCGTTTTTAGGGTTGACGCCGGATGTTATCTTTGCCAAAATCGGCAGGACTGCAGAGGAGTTTTTCTGCCCGGCCGAACTTCTTACCGGAGAATCAGAGCACATACACTGGCTTTCGGCAGAAAATTTAAAGGGTGCTGCCATTTCGGTAAGTATCGGTATTCTGGTATACGTTTTGGTTGTACGTGGGTTGTTAATGAAACGGGAAAAGGAAAGAAGAGTATATGTAAACCGGATTCCTGCCTGGCTTGATTTGGAAGAGTCCGTATATCGACCGGTGTTTTTTGGATTCTTACCGTTTGTTCTTGCTTTTTTTAGCAGAATCTGCGATACTCTGGTAGATGGGGTAACAGGACTTTTGCGTTCTACCGTTTTTGCTCCGAGAAAGAGAAAGATGTCAATCTGGGTAGGTACCAAAATGACACATATGTTAGGTACGGCTATGGATGCGGTTGTTTCTGTATTAAATAAAACACTGTTCCGTAATCATCCGATTGTAAAATCATTTGTGTCGGTGTTTGCAGTCAGCGAACTGGAGGCAAGACAGACATTTTCCCTGATTACAGGGAGTGTGTCTTTCGGACTTCTTCTTGCTGCAACAGGGCTTGCTATTTCACTGATTTATTTGCTTTTTTAAAAAATTAGGAAAAGTCTTGAAAGTCTCACGCAAATTTGGTATTATAGAAGATAATCAGTGTGGGAAGAAACTGTATTGGTAGCTGTTCAAGAAACTTATTTTACGAAAGAAGTTGGCATACAGCTAAGAAAGGTATGGGGACTATATGGCAGAAATTATTTCGGTAGAGCATATCAACCCTTTTTTGATATCGGCACAACAGATATTGTCGCAGGTCTGCAATATTCAGACAAAGCTTGGGACACTCTCTAAAGATAATTTGAGTATCGACGGTGAGCCTTTATTCATTATGTTGGGAGTAACGGGTGAGATATCGGGACAGGTATGTATTGTGTTTGATATAGATGTTGCCAAGGATATTGCATCCCGGATGATGATGGGAATGCCGGTTACTGAAATCGATGATATGGCAAAGAGCGCGTTAAGTGAGCTTGGTAATATGATTATGGGAAATGCAGCAACATTGCTTTCCAATAAGAATTTCAGAATCGATATTACACCGCCGACGCTCGGAATGGGGAGCACGACACTTACGTCGCCGAATATGACTTCAATAAAGGTGCCGTTATTATATGACGGCGGTGAGGTCAGATTGTTCTTCTTATTGAAACTGGCATAAGCACAGGAAATGAAAAGAGAAGGTGACGCAAACGGGCATCACCTCTTTTTTTAGAACATTAATAATAGCTTAGGAGACTGGGAATGAGTAAAGTAAAGACAAATAATTACGTATATCAAAGCAAAAAATCAGAAGAAACCCCAAAAGCAAATAATAGAAAGATATATTATGTGTTAGCGGCACTGGGAATATTGCTGTCAGTAGTAGTAGTCTTAATTTTTATCGAAAAAGGCATGGAAAACAAAATAGTCGTAAAAAACAGGTCCTCCCATAATATCTCGAAATTACAGTTCTGGTATGAGGATGAAAACGGAGATATTACGGATATTATGGAGTTTGATTCGGTGGCTGCAAAAGAGAAAATCAAAGAGTCCACGGAAAGTCTTGCGTTATCGAAATTAGAAGGAAATGCATGGTTGTCGGTGCTGATTGCTTTCGAGGACGGTGGAGAAGCCCTGTTACAGACCGGACAGTTTTTACACAGCTTCGACGGCAAAATAAGTTTTGATTTAGCAGACACCGGAGAAGAAGAATTGATTGTCCGTTTAAAGGCCGGTGAGGGATTGTTTAATTCTACGGTAATTACCGGTTGTGATGATGTATATTACATTAATCCGAAGGATGGATATATCGAATAAGGAGTATCAGCTGTCTGAGACAGCTTTTAGCTACGGAATAGAAGTTCGTCGTTGAACGAAGGAAAGGGAAAACTATGATTACATTATTAAAAAACGGTGCTTATGTGGTAAACGGTTCGGAAGTTATCGAGGATACCGCAGAGGGGAGACAGAAGTTAGCTGCAGTGCTTGGCAGTGTTCCGGCAGCAGATGAGGCGAAAAAAGCAACGCTTTCTTATGGGATTTTAGAGGCTCATAATACCTCAGATTCCATGGAGAAATTAAAGATTAAGTTCGATAAGCTTACGTCTCATGATATTACCTTTGTCGGTATTATCCAGACGGCAAGGGCCAGCGGATTGACCGAATTTCCGGTACCGTACGTATTGACGAATTGCCACAACAGCCTTTGTGCGGTTGGTGGTACGATTAATGAAGATGATCATATGTTTGGACTTTCCTGTGCGAAGAAATACGGTGGAATCTACGTTCCGCCTCATCAGGCTGTCATTCATCAGTTTGCGAGAGAGATGCTCGCAGGTGGCGGTAAGATGATTCTTGGTTCTGACAGTCATACCAGATACGGTGCGCTCGGTACCATGGCAGTAGGTGAAGGTGGTCCGGAGCTGGTTAAGCAGCTTTTGAATAAGACCTATGATATTAATATGCCGAAGGTAGTCGGTGTTCACATGACCGGAAAGCCGGCAAAGGGTGTCGGTCCGCAGGATATTGCGCTTGCAATTATCGGTGCTGTATTTGCCAACGGTTATGTCAACAATAAGGTAATGGAATTCTTTGGAGAAGGTGTTCATAATCTAAGCGTGGATTATCGTATCGGCGTGGATGTTATGACGACAGAGACGACCTGTCTTTCCTCCATCTGGGAGACTGATTCTGCGGTAGAGCAGTTTTATGAGCTGCACGGCAGAAAGGAAGACTATAAGGAGTTAAAGCTTTCTTCCGTCGTTTATTATGATGGCTTAATCGAAGTGGATTTAAGCAAAATCCGTCCGATGATTGCAATGCCGTTCCATCCGAGTAATGTATATACCATTGCGGAGTTAAAGGCTAATCTGGAGGATATTCTTGCAGAGGTTGAGAAGAAGGCTCTTGTAAGCCTGAATAACAATAAGGTTACCTACAAGTTACGTGACAAGATTCGTGACGGCAAGCTCTACATTGAGCAGGGGGTTATCGCGGGCTGTGCAGGCGGCGGCTTTGAAAATATCTGTGATGCTGCTGATATCTTAAAGGATAAGTTTATCGGTAACGATGAGTTCTCCTTAAGCGTATATCCGGCGAGCCAGCCGATTTTCATGGAGCTTGTAAAGAACGGCAGAGTAGCGGAGCTGATGCGTGCCGGTGCTACCATCCGTACCGCATTCTGCGGACCGTGCTTCGGTGCCGGTGATGTTCCGGCAAATAACGGCTTGAGTATCCGTCATTCCACCCGTAACTTCCCGAATCGCGAGGGTTCCAAGGTTACCAACGGTCAGATTGCTTCCGTTGCACTTATGGATGCACGTTCTATTGCAGCGACCGCAGCAAATAAGGGCTTCCTGACCGGTGCGGATGAGCTGGATGTTACTTTCACAAAGCCGGCATATTTCTTCGATTCTTCTATTTACGAGAACAGAGTATACTTCGGTGCAGGAAAGCCGGATAAGAATGCGGAGGTGAAGTTCGGACCGGGTATTGTGGACTGGCCGGCAATGTCTGAGCTGACCGATGATATGCTCTTAAAGGTAGTTTCCGAGATTCATGATCCGGTTACTACGACGGATGAGTTGATTCCGTCCGGCGAGACTTCCTCTTACCGATCCAATCCGCTCGGTCTGGCAGAGTTTACTCTTTCCAGAAAGGACCCGGCATATGTCGGACGTGCGAAGGAGGTACAGAAGGCTGAGAAAGCGAGAATTGCCGGTGGTGCTCTTGCGGAGATAAAGGAAGCAAATGCAGAAGTGGCTGCAGCGTTCGAGACGGTTGCAAAGCAGATGGAAGTGAATCCGGCGGCGACAGAGATTGGCAGTGTGATTTATGCAACCAAGCCGGGCGACGGTTCAGCCCGTGAGCAGGCTGCAAGCTGTCAGAAGGTTCTGGGCGGTCTTGCTAATATTGCAAAGGAATATGCGACCAAGCGCTATCGCAGTAATCTCATCAACTGGGGAATGCTTCCGTTCTTATTTGACGGCGAGCTCCCGTTTAAGAACGGTGACTATATCTTCTTAAAGGACATTAAGAAGGCTGTTGCGGAAAAGCAGTCCGAGATTACGGCTTATGTGGTCGGAGAAAAAATGGTACCGTTTACGGTACGTCTCGGTGAGCTTACGGATGATGAGCGTGAAATTATTACAAAGGGATGTCTGATTAACTACTATCGCGGATAGTAGCGGAGGAGATAAAATATGACAGATAGGCGGAAGAATAGAAAAAGAGGTTTGCTTCTGGTGTTGGTTTTCTTTTGCACCGGCAGCGTTCTTTTGGCCTGTAACGGTAATATACAAGAGGGCAGTGAGGTGTCCCCGTCTCCAGAGACGGGGCTATCCGGCTCTCTTTCTATGTCTCCGGAACAGGATAGTACACCGGCGGTTACACCTGCAAAGGAGACGGTAACGGAAGTACTTGATGCAGCTACACCACCTGCGGTAACACCAACATCGGCTGCAGTTGCGGATATTAATAAGTATGCACTTGTGAAATATCCTACGCTGTATGCGGATATTCCGGACCCGGATATTATCCGTGCAGGCGATAATTATTATATGACCAGTACGACAATGAACCTGTGTCCGGGTGTACCAATCATGAAATCAAAGGACCTGGTGCACTGGCAGATTGTTAATTATGTGTACGATATCATGGAAGATGATGATTACGGACGTATGGAAAACGGGAAGGATATGTATTCCCGTGGTTCCTGGGCCGCTTCTTTGCGATATGATGAGACAAGCGGTCTTTATTATGTCGGATTCAACAGCAATAATCACGGCTTCTATATTTACACGACCGCTGATATTGAAAACGGTACATGGAAGAAATATAAGATGAACGGATTTTTACATGACCCGGGACTTCTCTTTGACGATGGAAATCTATACGGAATCTCGGCAAGTGGCGGAACCTGCCGTATCCAGCAGTTGAGATTGAACGAGGAGAACCGTACGGTTGAGGCAGTAGGAGGAGCAAGACCGATTTTTACGGCAAGCGGCTGGTCGTTATGGGAAGGTGCACATGCGTATAAAATCGGGGACTATTATTATGTCTGTATCATTGCGTCTCCAAGTAATAAATGGATGCGGACACAGCTTTGTTATCGTTCCAAAAATCTGCTTTCGGGGACCTGGGAAGAAAAAATCATTTATGAGGGCGGTTCCGGAAATAACGGTGCGGGACTTGCACAGGGAGGCCTTATACAGACCCAGTACGGGGACTGGTACGGATTTTTATTTCAGGACAGAGGCAGTGTCGGACGTGTGCCGTCCATTGTAGCGGTTGACTGGCAGGAGAACTGGCCGATGATGGGGACCTATGCCATGAACGGAAAGTTTTTGCCGAATCAGTCCGATATGCCGATGCGGATTCAATTACCGGACAGCGAGGAAGAAAATTACTTTGTTGATGATGATACCTTTGATTATGAGGCCGGAGAGAAACTGAAATTAGTATGGCAGTGGAATCACAATCCGGCAGAGGAATACTGGTCTGTGACAGAACGTCCGGGCTATCTGCGTCTTACGACCGACAGGGTAGTAGGCAATCTTTATGAGGCGCATAATTCCCTGACACAGAGAACCGTAGGACCGAAGTGTGATACAGAGACAAAGATTTCCATAGCAGGTTTAACGAACGGGGATTATGCCGGTATCAGTGCTGTGTCCGAGCATTACGGAATGATTGGGGTATACTGCGATGAGAAGGGCGATAAGTATATCTATCAGGCAAACAGTCAGTTTAAGACTGCGTTTGAAGCATTGAATGCAAAAACAGAAGAACCTCTTCCGGAGGATGCGGAGGTTTGTCTTAAGATATCCTATGATTTGAGCGGAAATCGTGCGACGTTTTCTTACAGTATGGACGGTGAAAACTGGGTGGAGTTCGGAAATCAGATGCAGTTGGGCTTTTCTACCTCCACTACCTTTATGGGAACCAGGAGCTTCCTGTTCTGCTATGCCACAAAGGAAGCAGGAGGATATGCGGAGTTTGATTATTACAAGATCAATCAGTAGTATTGCCTGATTTATCTTTGGCTTTTGATGAATTTGTGTATAGTCGGTGGAAGAAAAAATAAAGTGATATTTTGTTTGAGCGGAGGAGAAAAGTTTGTAACTATCATGATGTTTATGCTTATAATGGCTGGTATAGCAGGCTGTGGGAAATCTGATGAAAATTGAGAGATTTCAAAAAAACTACTTGATTTTTCCTAAAGTACGTGATACAATGTCCTTTGGTAGCATAAAGGTTGAGCAAAGAGTGGACGAAAGTCCACTCTTTCTTGTTAAGGAGATTGTATGGCAAAGAGAGACGAATACGAGCAGAAGACAGAAAGCCTGCTCCTGCCGATTATGGAACGTACCGGCTTTGAGCTTGTGGATGTCGAGTATGTAAAGGAAGGCAGTAATTATTATCTGCGCGCCTATATTGACAAGGAAGGCGGTATTACGATTGATGATTGCGAGCTTGTAAGCAGAGAATTAAGTGATTTGCTGGATGTGGAGGATTTTATTCCGGAGGCTTATTTTTTAGAGGTCAGTTCTCCGGGACTCGGCAGACAGTTAAAAAAGGATAAGGATTTTGCCCGCAGTATCGGTGAAGAGGTAGAGGTAAAGCTGTATAAGCCGCTGAATAAAAAGAAGGAGCTTTCGGGAGATTTGGAAAGCTTTGATGATGCAAACATTGTGCTTCGTATTTCGGAAACAGAAACGATTACGATTCCGAGAGAGAGCATTGCAATGATAAAATTAGCAATACATTTTTAGCAGTAAGAACAAAACGAGATAAGGAGGATATTATGGACGCAAAGGAGTTAATTGAGGCATTAAATCTGTTGGAAAAGGAGAAAGGAATCAGTAAGGATATTTTGCTGGAGGCAATTGAGAATTCATTAATTGCAGCGTGTAAAAACAATTACGGGAAGGCAGATAATATTAAGGTAAATATTGACCGGAAGACCGGCGAGGTTGTAGTCTGGGCCGAAAAGAGAGTTGTAGCAGAGGTAGAGGATGACGTAGAAGAGATTTCCCTTGCGGAAGCAACAATGAAGTTCCCGGCAGAGAAGTATGAAATCGGTGATACGGTGAATATCGAAATTACTCCGAAGAATTTCGGTCGTATTGCGGCTCAGAAGGCAAAGCAGGTTGTTGTTCAAAAGATTCGTGAGGAAGAGCGGAAAGCAATTTATACGCAGTACAGCGAGAAGCAGAGAGAGGTAGTTACCGGTGTTGTACAGAGATATCTTGGGAACAATATCAGCGTAAACCTCGGAAAATGTGAGGCTATCTTAATGGAGGGGGAGCAGATTCGCGGAGAAGTTTATCGCCCGAATGACCGTATTAAGGTTTATGTAATGGAAGTAAAGGAAACGACAAAGGGACCGCGTGTAACGGTTTCCCGTTCTCATCCGGAGCTTGTGAAGCGTCTGTTTGAGGAAGAGGTAACGGAAATCCGTGACGGTATTGTAGAAATCAAAGCAGTTTCCCGTGATGCCGGTTCCAGAACAAAGATGGCAGTTAAGTCCAATGACCCGAATGTAGATCCGGTAGGAGCCTGTGTCGGCGTAAACGGAGCACGTGTGAATGCAATTGTTAACGAGCTTCGCGGAGAAAAAATTGATATTATTACCTGGAGCGATGTTCCGGAGGTGTTAATTGAAAACGCATTAAGTCCGGCAAAGGTAGTTTCTGTAACGGTAAATACCGAAGAGCGTACAGCACAGGTAATTGTTCCGGATTATCAGCTGTCTCTTGCAATCGGCAGAGAAGGTCAGAATGCAAGACTTGCAGCGAGACTGACCGGTTATAAGATTGACATTAAGTCGGACTTACAGGGAAGAGAGAAGCCGAAGAAAAAAGCAAATACCGGATATTATGACGATATGGGCAACTGGATGGGGGAAGACTAGGAGAAAGGAATTAGGCGTAGATGAAAAAGATTCCGCTTCGTAAATGCACCGGTTGCGGTGAAATGAAGACAAAAAAAGAATTAATTCGTGTATTAAAAACGCCGGAGGGCACTATAGTATTAGATGTAACAGGGAAAAAGAACGGTAGAGGAGCTTATCTCTGTAATCAGATAGAGTGTTTCAGAAAAGCCAGAAAAAGTAAAGGGCTGGAACGTTCTCTGGAGTGCGCGATTCCGACAGAAGTGTACGAAACATTGGAAAAGGAGCTGACGACAGGGAATGCAGGAGAATGAGGCAGCAAAACGCGAAGCTGTGTCAAAGAAGATTTTATCCTATATCGGGTTGGCACAAAAGGCGGGTAAGGTGGCAGCAGGTGAATTCCTGACTGAAAAAGCGATTCAGGAAAACAGAGCCTCACTGGTTCTGATTTCTGAAGAGGCATCTGCAAATACCAGAAAAAAGTTTATTGACAGTGCAACGTACTATTCCGTACCGGTTTATCTGTTTGGAGGAAAAGAAGAGCTCGGTCACGCAATGGGAAAAGAGTTCCGTGCATCGTTGGCAATTCTGGAGACCGGATTGGCAACGGCAATTATGAAACAACTGGCATTTTTAGAACATGAGGATCAACGACGGAGGTAAAGAATACATGGCAAAAATGAGGGTAAGTGAACTTGCAAAGGAATTAGAAATCCAGAGTAAGGACATCATAGGTTATCTGGGCGAATACGGGTTTGAAATAAAGAGTCATTCCAGTAATCTGGATGAGCGCCAGATTTCCATGATTCGCGGCAGATTCGGTGATTTTGCAAAGCTGGAAACTGCAAAGAAAGAGGATGCCGAGAAGAAGCCTGTGAAAAAGACAGAGGCAAAGACGGAAGCAAAGGCAAAACCGGTCGCAGAGAAAAAGACAGTAAAGGCAGAGGCAGTGCCGGCAGAAAAGAAGGCAGAGCCTGTTGAAGAACCGGCAGAAAAGAAGGAAGAAACCAAGGCTCCGGTCGAAAAGAAGGAAGAGCCGGCTCGAATTAATATATTAGGAAATGTATATGTGCAGCAGGCAGAGCGTCAGGCTGCAAAGGCAGCCGCACAGGCACAGAGAGAAGCCAATCGTCCGCAGGGAGAGCGCAGATACGGAGACCGTCCGCAGGGCAATCGTCCGCAGGGAGAGCGCAGATATGGAGACCGTCCGCAGGGTGAACGCAGATACGGAGACAGACCGCAGGGAGACCGTCCGCAGGGTGAGCGCAGATACGGAGACAGACCACAGGGTAATCGTCCACAGGGCGGTATGGGCGGCAGACCGCAGAGTGGCGGATTTAATAAGGATCGCTTCTTTGATAAGGATGCCGATAAGGATTCCGTACAGCAGAAGAGACCGGCAGCGCGCGGAAGAAATGATGCAAGAAACGGTGCAGCCAGCAGTATTAAGGCTGATTTTGCAAATGAGCTGACGAAAGAGCAGAGAGTGGCTGCATTCAGTCATCGTGACCGTGATAAGGAAAGAGAGAAGAAGAAAGACCGTGAGATGGATGAATCCTCCATGGAGAAGATGCTAAAGAAGAAGGATCCGAATCGTAAGGGTGCTTTCATTAAGCCGGAGGTAGTAAAGCCGGTGGAGGAAGAAATTAAGTCCATTGTTGTTCCGGATGTGATTACCATAAAGGAGCTGGCGGATAAGTTAAAGCAGCCGGCATCTGCACTGGTAAAGAAGCTTTTCCTTGCAGGAAAGATGGTTTCCATTAACCAGGAAATTACGTTTGAAGAAGCAGAGGAAATTGCATTGGAATACGACTGCATTGCCGAAAAGGAAGTAAAGGTCAATGTGGTTGAGGAGCTTTTGAAGGAAGCGGAGGAGGACGAGAGCCTGATGGTGAAGCGTCCGCCGGTTGTTTGTGTTATGGGTCATGTTGACCATGGTAAAACTTCCCTTCTGGATGCAATCCGTGAGGCAAATGTTACGGCCAAGGAAGCGGGCGGAATTACCCAGCATATCGGTGCTTATACGGTAGAGGTAAACGGTGAACACATTACGTTCCTTGATACGCCGGGACATGAGGCATTTACTTCCATGCGTATGCGTGGTGCAAAGTCTACGGATATTGCGATTCTTGTAGTTGCGGCTGATGACGGTGTCATGCCGCAGACCGTAGAGGCAATTAACCATGCAAAAGCAGCAGGAATTCAGATTATTGTTGCGGTAAATAAGATTGATAAGCCGAGCGCAAATGTAGAGCGCGTAAAGCAGGAGCTTACGGAATATGAGCTGGTAGCAGAGGACTGGGGCGGTGATACGATTTTTGTTCCGGTTTCCGCTCATACAAAGGAGGGTATTACCCAGCTTCTGGAGATGGTACTTTTGACTGCGGAAATGTGCGAGTTGAAGGCAAATCCGAACAGAAAGGCAAGAGGTATTGTTATTGAAGCACAGCTTGATAAGGGGAAAGGACCTGTTGCAACGATTCTTGTGCAAAAGGGTACGCTTCACGTAGGTGATATTGTTGCTATCGGCTCCGCTTACGGTAAAGTACGTGCCATGATGGATGATAAGGGACGCAGGGTAAAGGAAGCAACTCCGTCTACACCTGTAGAAATTCTTGGCTTGAATGAGGTTCCGAACGCCGGTGAAATTGTAATGGCGACCGAGAACGAGAAGGAAGCAAGAAATATTGCAGAAGCCTTTATTTCCCAGGGTAAGGAACGTCTGATTGCGGATACTAAGGCAAAGCTTTCCTTAGATGGTTTGTTCTCACAGATTCAGGCAGGCAATATTAAGGAATTGAACCTGATTGTCAAGGCTGACGTACAGGGTTCTGTAGAGGCAGTGAAGCAGAGTTTGTTAAAGTTAAGTAATGAAGAGGTTGCAATCCGGATAATCCACAGTGGCGTGGGTGCCGTAAATGAGTCTGATGTAACACTGGCGAGTGCATCCAATGCAATTATTATCGGATTTAATATCAGACCGGATAATCAGGCAAAGGAAATGGCAGACCGTGAAAAGGTTGATGTGCGTTTGTACCGTGTAATCTATAATGCAATTGAGGATGTGGAAGCAGCAATGAAGGGTCTGCTTGATCCGGTATTTGTGGAAAAGGTCATCGGTCATGCAGAGGTTCGTCAGGTATTCAAGGCTTCCGGTCTTGGTATGATTGCAGGCTCTTATGTATTGGACGGTAAGATTGTCCGTGGCTGTAAGGCTCGTATTTCGCGTGAGGGCGAGCAGATTTTCGAGGGTGATCTGGCTTCCCTGAAGCGTTTCAAGGACGATGTAAAGGAAGTTGCAGCCGGCTACGAGTGCGGTCTTGTATTTGAGAAGTTCAATGATTTGCAGGAATTTGACCAGATTGAGCTTTATGTAATGGAAGAGGTACCGAGATAATGAGAAAAAACAGTGTAAAAAATACGCGGATTAATGCTGAGGTCCAGAGGGAGCTCAGCACCTTAATCCGCGAGGAGTGTAAGGATCCGCGCATTCATCCGTTGACTTCGGTGGTTGCGGCGGAGGTGGCTCCGGATTTAAAAACAGCAAAGATTTATATCAGTGTTCTTGGTGACGAGGAAGCGGTTGCCAATACTCTTAAGGGACTGAAAAGTGCAGCATCTCATCTGCGCTCCAAGCTTGCAAAATCATTAAATCTTAGAAATACGCCGGAGCTGACCTTTGTGGGAGACCGCTCGATTGCGTATGGCGTGTCGATGTCTAAGCTGATTGACGATGTAACGGCACAGCTACCTGACCGCTCTGATGAGGAAGAGACGGAATAGAATTCATAGATTTCTATTTGTCAGGAAACAGGAATTGTTGAAAAGGAGGGGAGATAAGGTGGAGTTTTTCAGGCTTATTAATGAGGCGACTTCCATCGCGATTGCCGGACATATTCGACCGGACGGGGATTGCGTAGGCTCCTGCCTTGCCTTATATAATTATCTGTTGGAAAATACAGAAAATAAACAAATTGATGTATATCTGGAGTCTGTTCCGGCAGCATTTTCTTTTTTAAAGAATACAGAGAACGCAATACAAACGGCAAAGCAGAATGTAACGTATGATTTATTTGTTGCACTTGATTGCGGAAGTATTGACCGCCTTGGGTTTACGGAGGAGTTGTTTTTAGGTGCAAAGCATACGGTATGTCTGGACCATCATATCAGTAATACAAGATTTGCGGAGTATAATCATGTGGAAGAAGATGTAAGCTCCACTTGTGAAGTATTGTGCGGTTTTTTGGAAGACGCAAAAATCAGCAAAGAAACGGCGGAGTGTCTGTACCTTGGTATTGTGCATGATACCGGTGTATTCAAGCATTCCAACACCACCAGAAGAACGATGGATATGGCAGGGCGTCTGTTAGAAAAGGGAGTTTCTTCATCAAAGGTGATTGATGACTCCTTTTACCGCAAAACCTATATGCAGAATCAGATTCTCGGTCGCTGTCTGCTCGAAAGTATTCTTCTGCTGAACGGGAAAATTATTTATTCCTTTGTTTCTCAGAAGATGATGCAGCTGTACGGTGCGGTAGCGTCGGATCTGGACGGTATTATTGACCAGCTGCGGGTTACGGAAGGTGTCGAGGTTGCAATTCTCGTCAGGGAAGAAGGCGTGCAGCACCATAAGGTGAGTATGCGTTCCAACGGAAAAGTTGATGTCAGTAAGATTTGCTGTATGTTTGGCGGAGGCGGACATAAAATGGCTGCCGGCTGTACAATGAATGGTTCGGCGCATGATGTGGTGAACAATCTTTCCGCGCAGATAGAACATCAATTGAAAGGATATACTACGGAGTAAGGAGCAGTATATGGACGGAATCATTAACATTCGGAAAGAGGCCGGGTATACATCCCATGATGTTGTTGCAAAGCTCCGCGGAATTCTTCGCGAAAGAAGAATCGGCCATACCGGAACGCTAGACCCGCAGGCAACCGGAGTACTTCCGGTATGCATCGGCAAAGCAACTAAGCTTTGTGAATTGATGCTCGATAAGGAGAAAACATATGAAGCAGTGCTGCTTCCGGGCGTGATTACCGATACCGAGGATATGACCGGTAACATTTTGGAACGAAGAGAAGTGCAGATTACCGCAGAGGATATTATGCGTGCGGCAAAGCACTTTACCGGCAAATACGGGCAGATTCCTCCGATGTATTCGGCACTCAAGGTAGACGGAAAGCGACTGTATGAGCTTGCCAGAGAAGGCCGGGAAATTGAGCGTAAGCCGCGTGAAGTCGAATTATTCGAGAATACACCTCTTTCTTTTTCTTTACGGGAGGATGGTTATGTCGAGAGTGCTGTATTACGTGTGCGCTGCTCTAAAGGCACATATATCAGAAGTCTGCTTCGGGATATGGGTGAATATCTCGGCTGTGGTGCCTGTATGAAGTCCCTTGTCCGGACAAAAGCCGGAGTATTTGCACTGACGGATGCCGTGACGTTGTCTCAGGTGGAACAGGCAAGGGATACCGGACATCTGGAGGAGATTTTACTGCCAATCGATACTTTTCTGGCGAATTACCCGCAGGGGACAATCCTGCCCGAGGCTGAACGTTTACTGTATAACGGAAATCAGCTTACGCTTACAATGCTGCGTGACAAGGTGTCACTTGCAGACGGAGACAGAATTCGGCTGTATGATACAAAAGGAAGATTGATTGGTCTGTATTTTTACAGAAAAGACAAAAATCTATTACAATCGGAAAAAATGTTTTAACTAGAAACAGGAGGAAGGTGAGTCTTCTGTTAAGAATCAAAAAATATACGGAGTATCTTCCGGTACAGACTGCAGTTACCATCGGTAAGTTTGATGGATTCCATTTAGGACATCAGGGTCTGTTAAAAGCAGTGTTACAGGAAAAACAACACGGATACGCATCCTGCGTGGTCTCGTTTTTTTCGGCAGTCGACACAGAACGAAGCGTTATTTATACAAGAGAAGAGCAACGCCGGCTTTGTGAGGATATGGGAATTGATATTCTGGCGGAGTATCCGTTCGATGAAACGATACGGGAAATGTCAGCCGAGCAGTTTGTTTCTGAAGTACTTTGCAAGAATTTGCATGCAAAGGTGATTGTGGTAGGAGAAGATTTCCGCTTTGGAAAGGGCAGAGCTGGAGATGTTTTGTTGCTTAAATCATTGGAAGAGCAGTATCATTACCGGACGATAAGTATTCCGCAGATTACCTGTGCCGGGATACGTATCAGCAGTACAGGAATCCGTGAGTTGCTGGCAGAAGGAAAGATAGAAGAGGTAAATACACTTTTAGGACAGCCGTATACGGTGTTTGGAGAGGTAATGCACGGAAAGAAGCTGGGACGTACCCTTGGCTTTCCTACACTAAACCTGATCCCGCCGAAGGCAAAGCTGCTTCCTGCCTACGGCGTATATGTTACAAAAACATATGTTGATGAGCAATGGTTTTACGGAATAACGAACATAGGTCTTCGGCCGACGGTGGATTCCGATAAGGTCATTACAGTGGAAACTCATCTGTTTCAGTGCAATCAGGATTTGTACGGAAAGCAGATTAAAGTACAGTTTTTGCACTTTTTACGCCCGGAGCAGCGGTTTGCGGATGCAGAGGAATTAAAGAAAGCTATTTCGGCTGATTTTATAAATGCAAAAGCGGTACTTGAAAAACTTGGACAAATCGGGTAGAATAGAAAGAAGCGTCAGGTACATAAGAGGAGGTTAGACATGGTAATTCAAGTCATAACTGCACTTGCAGCAGGATTAGGACTCTTTTTATACGGAATGAAGTTGATGAGCGAGGGCCTTGAAAAGGCAGCCGGAGCCAGACTTCGTAAGATTCTTGAGATGGTTACCAAGAATCGCTTTCTCGGAATGATTGTCGGTATTTTATTTACCGCGGTGGTGCAGTCTTCCAGCGCAACAACGGTTCTCGTCGTCAGCTTTGTAAATGCGGGACTTATGGATTTGCTTCAGGCAGCCGGTGTTATTCTGGGTGCAAATATCGGTACAACAATCACTGCCCAGTTAATTGCATTTAATTTAAGTGATGTGGCTCCGTTTTTCTTAATCGGCGGCGTTGTTATGCTGATGTTCTTTAAACAGCCGATGATTAAGCGAATCGGAGAGGTAGTGCTCGGCTTCGGTATGCTGTTTTTCGGTATGAGCGTGATGTCGGGCGGTATGGAGACGTTAAAGTCCTCTCCGGTGATTGCGGATATTTTAGGTTCTCTGACACATCCGTTTTTTGCGGTCGCTGTAGGTTTTGTCGTTACGGCAGTGCTACAGAGCTCATCCGCTACGGTCGGCATCGTTTTACTTATGGCATCCCAGGGGCTGATTCCGTTAGAGATTTGTTTTTACATTATTCTCGGCTGTAATATGGGTTCCTGTGTATCGGCACTTATTGCCAGCATCGGCGGAAAGAAAATGGCAAAGCGTGCGGCTCACATTCATTTCATCGTAAACATTATCGGTTCTGCAGCAATTATGATTGTACTGTTCTTCCTGCAGGAGCAGATTTTAAGCTTTATCACCTCTATCTCTACCGCAATGGGAATTGAGGATGTTTATGTAAACGGTGTCAATGCAAAGATTGCGCGTGATGTGGCAAATACCCACCTGATTTTTAAGGTATTCCAGGTACTGGTTTGCTTCCCGCTTGCAAAGCCGATTGTAAGGCTTACGTATCTGCTTGTACCGGGTGAGGACAAGAAGGCAGACAACATGCATCTTGAATACATCGGAGAAAACAGTGTATTCTCCACTACTGCCGCACTTCCGAATATTATCAGTGAGACGACCCGTATGGCCGGAATTGCAATCGACAACCTGTCAAAGGGTATTGATGTATTGTTTTCAAAGGATACAAAGGTAATTGAGGAAATTTACGAAACAGAAAAGGCAGTTAATTTCTTAAATGAGGAGATTACAAACTATCTGGTGAAGGCAAACCAGCTCTCTCTTCCGGTAGAGGACAGAAAGCTTCTCGGCGGTCTGTTTCATGTGGTTAACGATATCGAGCGTATCGGTGACCATGCGGAAAATATGGCGGATGCGGCGACGCAGTTGCGAGAGGATAATCTGAGTATCAGCAGCTTTGCGGAAGCCCAGATTCGGGATATGTTCGAGAAGACAAAGACCTTACTCCGGTATTCTCTGGAAGCCTTTGAAAAGAAGCATGAAGAGCATCTTCGTGATATTCTTGAGCTTGAGGAGGAAATCGACGAGGAAGAGCGCGCTTTACAGGAAAGCCATGTCGAGAGACTGACAAAGGGCGAGTGTGATGCGGAGACAGGTATGATATTTACCGACGTGGTTTCCAATATCGAGCGTGTGGCAGACCACGCGACCAATATTGCGTTTTCCATTATTACGGATGTACAGAAGCCGGATATAAATGATTAAAAAAATACTTGACAGATACTTCATTATCTGTTACACTACCACCTGTAAAGAAAAAAACTTTACAGGTGGTGTTTTTGATGGAAGAGGTAAATGAGCTTCTGGAGCTTGCCATGCTGTATGATTTTTACGGTGAGTTGCTGAAGGAGCATAACAAGCAGATTTTCGAGGATTACATCCTGAATGATTTGTCTCTGTCCGAGATTGCGGATGCGGAAGGGATTACGAGGCAGGGCGTACATGATGTGGTGAAGCGTTGCAGTAAGCAGCTGCGTGATTACGAAGAAAAGCTCCATCTGGTAGAAAAGTTTAATAAGACTAAGGAATGTGTCGAAAAGATTAATGCGATTTTGGGACACAGTTACGATACAGGGAATCTGGATTTTGTAAAGGAAGCCAGAGGATTGACCGAGGAGCTTTTGGATTGGTTATAAGGAGGAGTTATGGCATTTGACAGCCTTTCGGAAAAGCTGCAGGGGATTTTTAAGAATCTGCGCGGGAAAGGAAGACTTTCCGAGGCAGATGTAAAGGCGGCTCTGAAAGAGGTTAAGATGGCTCTTTTGGAGGCGGATGTAAATTTCCGTGTAGTAAAGAATTTTGTGAAAACCGTAGAAGAGCGTGCCATCGGACAGGATGTGATGAACAGCCTGACTCCGGGACAGATGGTGATAAAGATTGTAAACGAGGAAATGGTCTCCCTGCTCGGCTCCGAGACCACGGAGCTTACGTTTCTTCCGGGAAACGAAATTACCGTCATTATGATGTGCGGCTTACAGGGTGCCGGTAAAACGACGATGGCTGCAAAGCTTGCGGGTCAGTTTAAGAGTAAGGGCAAACGTCCGCTTCTCGTTGCCTGTGACGTATATCGTCCGGCGGCAATCGACCAGCTTATCATTAACGGTGAGAAGGTAGGCGTGCCGGTGTTTACGATGGGAGATAAGAATAATCCTGTCGATATTGCAAAGGCTGCCATAGAGCATGCAAGGAAGAATAACAATAACGTAGTTTTGATAGATACTGCAGGACGTCTTCATATTGATGAGGTGCTGATGGAGGAGCTAAAGCAGATAAAGGCAGCTCTTTCGGTAACAAATACGCTGCTTACCGTAGATGCCATGACCGGTCAGGATGCGGTCAACGTGGCAGAGACGTTTGAAAAGGAAATCGGAATCACCGGTGTCGTTATCACGAAGCTCGACGGTGATACCAGAGGCGGTGCGGCACTTTCCATCCGTGCGGTAACGGGGCGTCCGATTCTGTATGCAGGTACGGGCGAGAAGCTGACGGATGTGGAGCAGTTCCATCCGGACCGTATGGCATCCCGTATTCTCGGAATGGGTGATATTCTTACCCTGATTGATAAAGCCCAGGCAGAGTTCGATGAGAACAAGGCAAGGGAGATGGAAAAGAAGTTAAAGAAGGCAGAGTTCGACTTTAACGATTTGCTGGAGCAGACCGAACAAATGAAAAAGATGGGCGGTATCAGCCAGATTATGAACATGCTTCCGGGAGTCGGCAGCCAGTTAAAGGGTGTTGAGTTAAACGATGACATGTTCAAGGGAATGGTGGCGATTATCCAGTCCATGACAAAGGAGGAACGCTCCAATCCGGCACTTTTGAATCCTTCCAGAAAGCGTAGAATAGCTGCCGGAGCCGGTGTGGATATTTCCGAAGTAAACCGTCTGGTAAAGCAGGTGGAAGGTCAGAAAAAGATGATGAAGCAGCTGTCCGGCATGATGGGCGGCAAAGGCAGACGAGGCTTTAAGCTTCCGTTCGGGTTCTAAGCGTTTTCGCTTTGACTATACATGTATTTCAGATTTAAGGAGGTGAAATTGAGATGGCAGTAAAGATGAGATTAAAGAGAATGGGTCAGAAGAAGGCACCTTTCTATAGAATCGTTGTTGCAGATTCCAGATCTCCGCGTGATGGTAGATTTATCGAGGAAATCGGAACCTACGATCCGACCAAGGAGCCGAGCGTTTTCAACGTAAACGAGGAGGCTGCAAAGAAGTGGCTTGCTGATGGCGCACAGCCGACCGAGACCGTTGCCAAGTTATTAAAGAAGGCCGGTATCGAGAAGTAGGAAGTGGAAGTGCGGGTACGGCAGTATCCGGAAAGGCAAGGTGTATAGTAATGAAAGAGTTAGTAAAGGTTATTGCTATGGCACTTGTAGATCATCCGGAGGCAGTTGAGGTGACTGAAAAGGAAACCGATAAGTCGATTGTTGTCGAGTTGCGTGTGGCACAGGAGGATATGGGTAAGGTAATCGGCAAGCAGGGCCGTATTGCAAAAGCTATCCGTACCGTCGTTAAGTCCGCAGCTGCCGGAGACGACAAAAAGGTAGTCGTTGAAATACTACAATAATGCCAATACTGAGGGCTGCTTGGTCTTTTTGACCGGGCAGCCCCTTGGGTTTTGTACACGCGGGAGCATCGAAATTTCCTACGAGAACCCGCTCTCGCTCTTGCAGCAACGTAGCGGACACTAAGCTCGAAAACACCTCGCTAAGTGCCGACGTTGCTTTAAGGTTCTCTTTAGGAATTTTCGATGCTTCCGCTTAGGCAAGAAAAGAAGGGCTGCAAGGAAAAAGAACAAGCAGAAAAACGTAAAAATCAAGAAACTAATTTAGAATGAATATAAATCATATAGATAATAATTGACATAAAGAGACCAAGATTGCGAAAGAAAGGATTCTGTCTATGGATAAGGATAGCATGTTACGTGTCGGTGTGATTACCACCACCCACGGGGTGCGGGGTGAGGTAAAGGTGTTCCCGACCACCGATGATGCAAAGCGTTTTAAAAAGTTAAAGAAGGCGTATTTGGATTTGGGAAGAGAATTGCTTCCGGTAACCATAGAGGGTGTAAAGTTTTTTAAGCAGATGGTTATCTTGAAGTTTAAGGAAATAAATGACTGTGACAAGGCGGCATTATACCGCAATAAGGATATTCTTATCGAAAGAGAGGATGCCATGCCGCTTGCGGAAAATGAGTTTTATATATGTGACTTAATCGGGCTGTCAGTGGTTACTGATGAGGGCGAGACTCTGGGTACGTTAAGCGAGGTGTTGCAGACCGGGGCCAATGACGTATTTGAGGTTACGCTTCCGAATAAGGAAACAGTGCTGATTCCGTATATCGAGGATTGTGTAAAGGAGATTTCTCTGGAGGAAGGGAAAGTAACCGTGCATATTCTGCCGGGGCTATTGGACTAAGTACGCGGCACCGAATCAGATGCCTGATGACAAGACATAAGTGTCCGTTGAAAATCATGTTATTTCTCACTTTGTGACGTGGTTTTCTATTGCCTTTTCAGTGATAATAGGTTGTGAAAGGAGTGAGTCAGATGATAGACCAGATAAAAATTGGTGCTTTTCTAAGAGAATTGCGCAAAGAGAAAGAACTGACACAAGAGCAACTGGCAGAAAAGTTTGGTGTATCCTCTCGAAGTGTATCTCGATGGGAAAATGGTAATACCATGCCGGAATTAGGAATTCTGGTTGAATTGGCGGATTACTACGAAGTCGACATCAAAGAAATAATTGATGGGGAAAGGAAAAGTGAGAGAATGGAAAAGGAAGAAAAAGAGACCTTACGAAAGGTCGCAGATTATGCAGAGACTGAAAAAAAGCTAGTAGTGAAACGTAAGTGCATCGTAACATTTGTAGGAACATTGATATTAGCGTTGAGTATAATGATTGGGTATATTATATTTCCTCAATTGCCGGAAGGTTCTTTCATGAGAAGTGGTGGTTTAGGGTTGGGAATAGGAGTAATAGGCGTGGTTGGTCTGTGGGGAATCGTAATTCGTGAAAATCACAAAAATTCTGTACAGGACAAATAAGGAGCATCAAGTAGAAGCAGGAGGATTATTTCAAAACGAATGAAAAGTTTGCCAGAGCAGGTTCACTTATTGTTTCTGTAACAGTAGTTGCTTTTGCAGTTTGTGTGCTGATAGAGTTTGGTAACGGCAGCTTTTTTATATGTATGATTTTGCCTATAGGCTTTATTATGTTGACTTGTGGATTTTACAATGAAAGTGAAAATGGCAAAAAAGTTGCTTATGGTTATCTGCAGGCAGAAGCAGAAAAGTGTAGGAAGAAGGAATGTCTTTCTTGAATAATGCTCTCTTTTATAGTATAATGTTTTTGTGGAAATTTTCGAAGAGGATGATTTTATGGAATATAGCAAGGAAGTGAATTCTAACCTGATATACACGTTGCAAACTGAACAAAAGCATCAGATCCGAAACGGTATTTACGGTTTTACACAACGTGAACTGGCGTATAATTCCAATATTTGAAAAATGCAATTTGTCCGTTTATTTTGCAGGATAAAGACAGACCGGCATATTTGGCTGCAATTCATAAAGCCAGACGAAAGAGGATGCATCTGCACTTGTTGCATTGATGAAAAAGGAACAGGAAAGATATTTGGAACGGCTTTGTGGTTCTTTGATGGAACAGCCGAAGGAAGGATAATACATGAATTTTTATGTAATGACACTTTTCCCTGACATGGTGGAGCAGGGTCTAAATACAAGTATTATCGGCCGTGCCGTGGAGAAAGGGCTGTTGTCGATTAAAGCGGTCGATATCCGGGACTTTTCCGAGGACAAGCATAAGCGGGTGGATGATTACCCCTACGGCGGCGGAGCCGGCATGGTAATGGCACCGGACCCGGTCGTAAAGACCTGTGCTTATGTAAAGAGTCTGATTCCGGAGGAACGCAGGGAAAAGACAAAGGTGATATATCTTACACCACAGGGTGAGACCTTTACACAGAAAAAGGCGGAAGAGTGGGCAAAGGAGGAAGATTTGATTTTTCTTTGCGGACACTACGAGGGCATAGATGAGAGAGCTCTTGAGATGGTGGTGACGGATATGGTATCAGCGGGAGATTATGTACTGACCGGTGGGGAGCTTCCGGCAATGATGATGATAGATGCGGTGTCCCGTCTGGTGCCCGGAGTATTGAATAACGAGGCTTCGGCGGAGTTTGAGAGTTTTCAGGATAATCTGTTAGAGTATCCGCAGTATACAAGACCGGAGGAATACGAGGGCAGAAGGGTGCCGGAGGTGTTATTATCCGGGCATCATGCAAATATTGAGAAATGGCGCAGGGAGAGGTCAATCGAACGAACTCTTGCCGCGAGACCGGATTTGCTTGAAAATGCAGTATTATCCAAGAAAGAGAAGCAGTTTTTGGAAAACCTGTTGGCAGTGCAGAAAATAACTAACGTGTAAAGAGGAGGAATATTTGATGAGCAGACAAATGAAAAAGGAAAAGTACACATCGGACGTATTGGAGGCAAACAAAATTTTGTTCCGTTGCTATCTGATTACGGATATTGTATTAGTTCTTGCATATGCACTGGAGCTTGCAAAAGGTGCAAGAACACCCGGATATTACGCAAAGTTTCTTGTGTTTGCACTTGTGCCGTTAGCAGCAGCCGTAGTGTTATATCGTAAAAATGCAGGAAGTGTTTTTCTCAGAACAATCATTTCCGTCGGATATGCCGCACTTTACACCTTTGTATTGTTTACAACGACTGCTCCCGAGGCATTTGTCTATGCGTTACCGATGCTTGTTGCCTGTGCGGTATATGCCGATAAAGCGTTTATTGCAAGGTTAGGTGTCGGAGTTATGCTGATTAATCTCATAGAGATTAATTACGGGTTTATTACTGCGAAATATACGAATGCAAATCTTTCCAGCATGGAAATCCGTGTTGCTGTGATTCTTCTTTGCATGGTTTTTCTGGGAATGGTGGCTGCGGCCCTGATGCGTATGGGACAAAAGCAGGTAGAAGCAGCAAGTGCAGCGAAGGAGCGTTCCGAAGAATTGCTGGAAAAAATCATGCTGACTTCCGGCAGTATGGTTGAATTGACGGACACCGTTGCAAGCCGGATGAACGGTCTGCACGAATCCTTGTCAAAGACGATGCTTGCGATGCAGGAGGTAACGAACGGTACGGATGATGCGGTGAACGCGGTACAGCTGCAGCTGGAGAAAACGGAGCAGATTCAGTCGTTTGTGGCTAATGTGGAAGAGGTTTCCGAAGTGATCGGTGCAGACATTCGTACGGCAAGAAAGGAAATTACAGAGGGAAATCAGTCCGTGGAGGAGCTGGTTACCCAGGTGAAGCATACCAATGAGGCAAGTGAAAGAGTATATAGTGAATTAGAGAAGCTTCATACCTATGCCCAGCAGATGGAGCATATTATCAGTGCAATTGAGGGGGTAACGAAAAAGACAGCACTTCTTTCCTTAAATGCAAGTATTGAGGCTGCGAGAGCCGGGGAGGCCGGAAAAGGGTTTGCTGTGGTTGCGTCCGAAATTTCAGCACTGGCAGGACAGACAAATAACGCAACGGTAGAGATTACGACGATTATTAATAATGTTTCCGATGAAGTTAATGCATTGATTGCGGTAATCAGGGAGCTGGGTGAGAGCAACCGTCTGCAGGGTAATATGGCGCTTCAGACAGAACGTAATTTCAAGGGGATTGCAGAGGCTTCCGCAGATATTGATACTCAGGCAGAACGTCTGGGAGATGCCGTGAAGAAGCTGGCCGGAGCGAATGCTGAGATTGTGGAAAGTATTCAGACGATTTCTGCGATTACGGAGGAGGTAACGGCACACTCCGGTGAGACCTATGAAATCAGTGAACAGAACGGACAGTCTGCTTCCGAGATGCTGGAACTTGTTGAACGGCTTGAGGAGCTTGCACAGCAGTTAAAGCAGGAGAATAAAGAAGAGTAAGATAAACAGTCGTCGGATTGAAGACAGAAGAATCCGTAAGATAATTACAGGAGCGTTTCCCATGAAGTTTTACTTTGCACCGATGGAAGGAATTACCGGGTATATTTTTCGCCTGGCGTTTCAGAAATATTTTCCGGCACCGGAAAAGTATTTTACTCCGTTTATTTCACCGGATATCAACAAAATTCTCCGGAATAAGGAGCGGCGGGATATCCTGCCGGAAAATAATATAGGTATGAAGGTAGTTCCGCAGATTTTAACGAATCGTGCGGACTACTTTTTAATGGCAGCAGATTGTTTAAAAGAGTTCGGTTATACAGAAGTGAATTTAAACCTTGGTTGTCCGTCGGGGACAGTGGTGGCTAAGGGAAAAGGGTCCGGATTCCTCGACCGGCCGGAGGAGCTTACAAGGTTTTTTGACGAAGTGTTTGAAAAATGTAACGTTGCTGTGTCGGTAAAGACACGGATTGGCCGTGGAGATACCGCAGGCTGGGAGAAGCTTCTTCAGATATATGAGAAGTATCCGATGAAAGAGCTTACCGTTCACCCGAGGATTCAAAAGGATTTCTATAAGGGGCAGGTACGACCGGAAGCGTTTGCAACAGCATATGACGGTTGGAAAGGGGACCTTTGCTATAACGGAGACATTTTTACTAAGGAAGACTATGAGTTACTGACGGCCCGTTTCCCAAAGCTTTCTGCGGTGATGCTCGGCCGAGGGCTTTTACGGGACCCGTATCTCATCGGACGCCTCCGGGGTGAGAAATTACCGGAGGAAAAGGTACGCAGAGAGACAATAAGAGAGTTTCATGAACAGCTCGTAAATGAGTATCGCGAGGTTTTGTCCTGTGACCGTGATCTGATTTATAAGATGAAGGAGCTCTGGTTCTATTTGCTGGATAGTTTTGCAGAGAATGAAAAGGCACGGAAACGGATAAGGAAATGTGAGAAACTGAGTGAGTATAAAATGATAACGGATGAATTATTCCGGGGAAGGTGTATTGATGAAGCTTGATATGCAAAAGGCACTGGCGCAGATTGAGTTTGAAAACCGGGAAGACAATCGGTTTCATACGCCCTATGACAGAGAGGTAGAGTTTTACCAGAGCATTAAGATGGGGAATGTGGAAGAGACCTTGGCGCTTATGCGTCCCTTCGACAGCGATGGGCTGGGAGTGCTCAGTGATGACAAACTGCGTAATTTAAAATATCATCTGATTATCACCATTGCCTTTATTACCAGATATTGTATCGAGGGCGGGATGGAAATGGAGGAGGCCTATAATCGCAGTGATATTTATATTCGGAGAATCGATAAGATTCAGAACGAAGAAGAAATTACACTGCTTCACCGGGAACTGGTTGAGGCGTATGTAAAAAGGATGCACAGCATCCGAAAGAAAACAATGTATTCCAAGGCAATTATCGTTTGTCTGGAGTATATTTATTCTCATCTGCATGCGAAGATTACGCTTGCAGATTTAGCAGAGGAAACAAAGCTTAGTCCGACATATTTATCCAAGCTGTTTCATAAAGAGGTAGGAATCTCCGTGTCACAGTATATTATGCAGAAACGGATCGAGGCGTCGGAAAAAATGTTGCGCTATACGGCGTTCTCGTCCGCTGAGATTGCAAGCAGTCTTTGTTTTTGCTCGGAAAGTCATTTTATTTCTATGTTTAAACGGTATGTCAAGGTGACTCCGCGTGAGTATCGGGAACAGCAGTTTCACGCACGATAGTACCTTGGGTATCTTATTAAAAATAATGACATATTTTTGATAAAAAGAGTAATTGTATGATATGTTTTTTTTGAAAATCATGGTAGACTCATGATAACAAAAGTGAGTGTAACGTAAGGAGGATGTTACTTATGAGAGAATTAACAGGACTTAAAAAGGGCGTTAATCTTGGTGGTTGGTTATCTCAGTGTGATTACAGTCTCGACAGACTGAATCATTTTATTGAGGAGCCGGATTTTGCCGTAATTGCTTCCTGGGGAGCAGATCACGTCAGACTTCCGTTCGATTATAATATTGTTCAGGCAGAGGATGGCAGTTTTATCGAGGATGGCTTTGCAAGACTTGAAAAGGCAATCGCATGGAGCAAAAAGAATGGGTTGAAAATTGTACTGGATTTGCATAAGACGAAGGGCTTTTCCTTTGATAAGGGGGAGCAGGAGAGCGGATTTTTTGACAGCGAAAAGCTTCAGGACGGGTTTTACGCCCTTTGGGAAGAAATGGCGAAGCGCTTCGGAAATGATGCAGAGCATGTCGTATTTGAGCTGTTAAACGAGATTACGGACCAGTCCTTTATTGATGCGTGGAACCGGATTTCGGCAGAATGCATTAAGAGAATCCGTAAATTCGCACCGGACGTTCTGATTCTGGTGGGAAGCTACTGGAATAATGCGCCGGAGGCTGTTAAGGATCTGGCGGCACCGGCGGATGATAAGGTGATTTTCAATATGCATTGCTATGACCCTATGAAGTTTACGCATCAGGGTGCATATTGGACGGACATGATTGTTCGTGAGGAGCGTTATTCTTTTGAGGATATGAACATTACTGCGGATTACTTTAAGGAGAGATTCGCTTCTGCGGTAGAAACTGCGAATCAATATAACACAGGCTTATACTGCGGGGAGTATGGTGTGATTGATGTGGTGGCGCCGGAGGATGCGCTAAAGTGGTTCAAGGTAATTCATGAAGCTTTTGAGGAGCTTGGAATCAGCCGCAGTGCATGGAGCTATAGGAAGATGGATTTCGGCTTGTCCGACGAGCGCATGAGCGGAGTCATCAATGAACTGGTGAAATATCTGTAATTGACGAAAAATAGTAAAAAGTGCTTGCATTCTTATTGATTATATGGTATAATCTTCGATTGTGAGACGAGATGTTCCGCTGTACCGGGAGTCGGTAGTAAGAATGTCTTAATTTATAAGGAGGTCGCAACATGAACGACATTATTAAGAACATTGAAGCAGCACAGTTAAAGGCTGAGGTTACCGATTTCAACGTAGGTGATACCGTTAAGGTTCATGCAAAGGTAAAAGAGGGTAACCGTGAGCGTATCCAGGTATTTGAGGGAACCGTTTTAAAGAGACAGAACGGTGGCGCAAGAGAGACCTTTACGGTAAGAAAGACATCCAACGGTGTTGGTGTTGAGAAGACTTGGCCGTTACATTCTCCGATTGTTGAGAAGATTGAAGTTGTAAGACGCGGTAAGGTTCGCAGAGCAAAGCTTAATTATCTGCGTGACAGAATCGGTAAGAAGGCTAAGGTTAAGGAAATCGTAAAATAAGTCAACCAAAGGGACAATGTGAATTGTCCCTTTTTTTCTAAGAAAACTTCGTAATGAGTCAGTGTGAGAGGCATAGTAGATATGGCAGGCTATGATTTTGATTTGAGTGATAATCGGAAAAAAAAGAAGCGAAGAAAGAAACTGCTCCGCATTTTGTTCCTTTTTTTTGAAACAATTGCGGTTATTTTGCTTGCCTTTTTTTTCGTCAGAGCTGCAATTGAACGGACAACTGTTCCGGGCGAGTCGATGTCACCTACCTTGGAGGAGGGGACATCGATTGTCGTAAACCGGTTGTCTTATCTCAGAAAAGGACCGGAACGGTTTGATGTAATTGTTTTTGAACAGGAGGGCGAGGAGCACAGGTATTACCATATAAAAAGGGTAATCGGGCTTCCGGGAGAAACGATTCAGATTATTGACGGAAGTGTCTATATTAACGGCGAGCTTCTAAAAGAGTCCGTACAGAATTTACCAAAGATTCATCTGTCAGGACTTGCTGCTGAGGCGTTTACATTAGATGAGGATGAATATTTTGTACTCGGCGATAACAGAAATAAGAGTGAGGACAGCCGGTTTGCAAATATCGGCAATGTAACCGGAAAACAGATTATCGGAAAAGCCTGGCTTACGCTTGAGCCGTTTAATATTGTTTCCAAAATGAACTTAAAGAAGGAAGAATAGAAGTTTTTTGTTGAGAGATTGCAGGACGGAGGTGTAAGATGCAGTATCAGTGGTATCCGGGACATATGAGTAAGGCAAAGCGCCAGATACAGGATGAATTAAAGCTGGTGGATGTTATTGTGGAACTTGTAGATGCCCGTATTCCGTACAGTTCGAAAAATCCTGATATTGAAAAGCTTGCAGGCAATAAGCCGCGTGTACTTTTATTAAATAAGGCGGACCTGGCGGATGAAGTACGTACAAGGGAGTATAAAGCATATTATGAAGCAAGAGGGTACTTTGTACTGACGGTAAATGCAAAGGGCGGTACCGGAGTGAAAAATGTTTTAAATGTAATAAAAGAAGCCTGCAAAGAAAAGCGTGAGCGTGATTTAAAGCGCGGAATTATCGGCAGACCGCTCCGGGCAATGATTGTGGGAATTCCGAATGTAGGAAAATCTACATTTATCAATACATTTGCAGGGAAAAATTGTACCCTGGTCGGCAATAAGCCGGGAGTCACAAAGGGAAAACAGTGGATTCGTCTGAATAAGGAACTGGAGCTTTTAGACACACCGGGTATTTTATGGCCGAAATTCGAGGACCAGAAGGTTGGCTTGCGTATTGCATGGATTGGCTCGATCAATGAGGATATACTGGATGTCCGCGAGCTTGCGGTGACGTTACTTTCGTACCTGTATGAGAACTATCCGGGCTTTCTTCAGACAAAGTACGGGATTGAGGAATGTGCGGACGGACATGAGGCTTTGGAGCGGATTGCAAAGAAGCGTGCCTGTCTGAAAAAAGGCGGAGAACCGGATATTGACCGTGCGGCGGGTTTTATCATGGATGATTTCCGCGCCGGTAAAATCGGAAGAATTACGCTCGAGAGAGTGGAGAAGGAAACAGCAAAGGAAGAAAAGTGAACCGAAAAGACAGCAAAGGCTGAATAAATGCAGGAACAGTGTTGCGAAAGTACGGGGGCGTTATGGCGGAAAAGATAGATGCGATTAAGGCGGCATTGTCAAATGCTTCACCGGATGAACTGGAAACGGTGATTGCGCGGTATGCAGAGGATACCAGAGGCAGTGTTGCAAAGCTGATAGAGCAGGCAAGAAAGAGAAAGGAAAAGTTTCTGGCGGAATGTGCCAGAGTGGACGGTATGCTCGTCTATGAGCGGGAATACGGGGCATACAATATAGTGTGCGGCATTGATGAGGTGGGCAGAGGTCCTCTTGCGGGACCTGTAGTGGCTGCCTGTGTGGTGCTTCCAAAGGAATGCAGGATTTTATATCTGAATGATTCCAAGCAGTTGTCTGAAAAAAAGAGAGAGGAATTATTTCCGGAGATTCTTGAGAAAGCAGTGGCTTATGGTATCGGTTGTGTATCGCATACGGTCATTGACGAAATTAATATCCTGCAGGCAACGTATCGTGCCATGCGGGAAGCTATTGTAAAAACAGCCGAGTCGTGCGGGGCACCGGATGTTTTATTAAATGATGCGGTAACAATCCCCGGAGTAGCAGAACTTTTTCCGGGCAAGAACGTGCGACAGGTGCCGATTATCAAGGGAGATGCCAAGAGCTTGTCTATTGCGGCAGCAAGCGTTGTGGCAAAGGTAACGCGAGATCGGATGATGGTAGAGTTTGACAAGGTTTATCCGGGCTATGGCTTTGCGGGAAATAAAGGCTATGGTTCTGCGGAGCATATGGAAAAGCTTCGTGCCGATGGGCCCTGCCCGATTCACAGACGTAGCTTTATTAAGGGAATTTTAGGGGAGTAAGCGCTGAAATAATCAGTGTTTCCTTAGGATAAATCACAAAGCCGGGGAGGTGGCATGTTTGGAAGAGCAGAAGAATAAAATTGCGGTTGCGCTCGAATATGAGCCTTCCGAGGATGCGCCGAAAATTGTGGCATCCGGCAGAGGTTATGTTGCTGAGAAAATCATTGAGCGTGCGGTAGAAGAGAATGTGCCGCTCCATAAGGATGATAAGCTGGCAGGTACTCTTTCCAAGCTGGAAATCGGAGATGCCATACCTCCGGAGCTGTATGAGGTGGTGGCAGAGGTTCTGTTATTTGTTGATAAGGTAGATAAAATCAAGGACAAAGTAAAGAAGTCAGTATAGAAAGAACCCGGAGTCCGGAAAACGGACAGCAGGGTATAAGATAGGAAACGTATGAAAAGGGAAACGGTGGGAATGAAAAATAGCTTAAATAAAGCGGCAAATGCGAAGCAGGAAGAAATAAATGTCCGGAATCGACGGTATATCGGTAATCAGCAGGAGACCAGGGTACAGGAATATTTACGTAAAAACGGTTATGAAATCCTTGCAAGAAACTTTTATTCCAGACACGGAGAAATCGACATTATCGCAAGAAAAGACGGATATCTTGTCTTTATTGAGGTAAAATATCGTGGGGATGAGCGTTTTGGTGCGCCGGAGGAGGCTGTGAATTACAGAAAGCAGCAGCGGATTCTTGCAGCTGCAAAGTATTATATGTATCAAAACAGGATTCCTTTTGACACGCCGTGCCGGTTTGATGTGGCAGGCGTGAGAAGGGATGAGATTCGCATCACAGAAAATGCATTCTGGCTGTAGAGGAGCAGAGGTATGAAGTATAGTTTGGAAATGCTTGCCACGAAGGAGATGGCAGTTTCAAATACAGAGGTTCCCTATTTGTTTTTTCGCCGTCTTGCAGAACATCCCGGAGTAAAGCACGGCTGTTCTACAAGAGTAGGAGGAGTAAGCAAAGGGATTTTTTCGTCCATGAATCTGGGATTTGGCAGAGGAGATTCCGAAGAAGAGGTGTTAGAGAATTATGACAGGATTTGTTCTGCGATAGGCATTACAAAAGAACAGGTCGTGCTGCCGGATCAGGTGCACGAAGTGGTAGTACGTAAGGCCGGAAAGGCAGACTGTGGGAAAGGAATTGTAAGACCAAGAGAGTATTCCTGTGTGGATGCCCAGATAACAAACGAGACGGGAGTGGCACTGGCGGTGTTCGGTGCGGACTGCGTGCCGTTGTTTTTCTACGATCCGGTGGCACGGGCAATCGGCACGGCGCATGCAGGCTGGCGCGGTACGATAGGTAGAATTGCAGAGAAGACGGTACAGACGATGGAAAAAGAATTCGGCAGTCTGCCACAGAACATTGAGGCATATGTCGGTGTTTCTATCTGCGGTGACTGCTATACTGTCGGCGGTGAAGTGGCGCAGCAGTTTATGACGGAGTACCCGGAAGCTGCAAAGCAGACACGGGAGCAGAGAGCGGAAGGTGCCTGTCAGCTGGATTTATGGAAGGTGAACCGTATCATCCTGGAAGAGACGGGAGTAAGACCTGAAAATATTGTAATTGGAGGCGTTTGTACCAGATGTCACTCCGATGTATTATTTTCCCATCGGGTGACCGGAAATGACAGAGGCAGTCTGGCGGGCTTTCTGATGCTGTCAGATTAGAAGGAACGGAAGAGGTATCGTACAGCTGGCAGGTACGGAATCTGAAATCGGTATTGTTAGAGAAAGAGGCATTTATGGCAAAGAAACTACAGGAACATAGAATTAACGGAGTAATTCCGGGAAGCATTGCGCAGGAGCTGGAAATTGAAGCCGGGGATGTGTTGGTTTCGATTAATGAGCAGCCAATCAAGGATGTGTTTGATTACCGGTACTTATCTGAGGATGAGGAGCTTACGCTGCTTATCCGTAAGGCAGACGGTGAAGAATGGGAGCTTGAAATTGAGAAGGATGCGTATGAAGACCTGGGGCTGGTATTTGAAGACGGTTTAATGGATGAGTACCGCTCCTGTCGGAATAAATGTATTTTCTGCTTTATTGACCAGATGCCGCCCGGAATGCGCGATACGTTATATTTTAAGGATGATGATGCGAGGCTTTCCTTTTTACAGGGAAATTATATCACGTTAACGAATCTTTCCGAAGAGGATATGGAGCGGATTTTGTTTTATAAGCTTTCCCCGATTAACATTTCCGTTCATACCACGAATCCGGAGCTCCGCTGTAAAATGTTAAATAACCGCTTTGCCGGTGAGGCATTAACAAAGCTTCAGCGGTTTTATGATGCGGGACTGGAAATGAACGGTCAGATCGTGCTTTGTAAGGGCTATAATGACGGAGCAGAGCTGGAACGCACCATACATGATCTGACAGCGTATCTGCCGCTGATGCAAAGTGTTTCCGTAGTGCCAATCGGTATGACAAAGTACCGGGAAGGTCTGACGCAGATTGAACCGTTTTCAAAAGAGGATGCCGCAAAGGTACTGGAGGTCATTGCAAAGTGGCAGAGGATTATTCTGAAAGAGTATGGTACCCGTATGATTCATGCCAGTGATGAATGGTATATACTGGCAGGGCTTGCGTTGCCGTCGGAGGAAGAGTATGAGGGCTACCCGCAGTTGGAAAACGGTGTGGGAATGATCCGGCTGTTAAACGAAGAGGTAGATGCGTACCTTGCAGAGTGTTGCGGAGATAACCGGATACGGAAGCTGACGCTTGCTACCGGTGTATTGGCGGCACCGGTCATTTCTGAGCAGATTAAAAAAATTCAAAAAAAATATCCGAACATCGAGGCAGAGGTTGTTACGATTATCAATCACTTCTTTGGAGAACGAATTACGGTAGCCGGCTTATTGACCGGACAGGATATTATTGCACAGCTCAAGGGCCGGGCGCTGGGAGATGTTTTACTGCTTCCGGAGGTGCTGCTTCGAAGCGGAGAGGATGTATTTCTGGATGATTTGAGAATTTCTGATGTGGAAAAGGCTTTACAAACCCGAGTAGGTATTGTAAAATCAGATGGAGAGGCACTGGTACGTGCGGTGATTGAGTAGTATACAGAGAATAGAAAGGACAAAATCCTGAGATGAGTAATCCGATTGTAGCTATCGTGGGACGCCCGAATGTCGGTAAGTCCACGTTATTTAATGCCCTTGCGGGGGAACGTATTTCAATTGTAAAGGATTATCCGGGGGTAACCCGTGACCGTATTTATGCGGATGTAACCTGGCTGAACTATAAGTTTACCATGATTGATACCGGTGGTATTGAGCCGGAGACCAAAGATAAGATGCTGACGTATATGCGGGAGCAGGCACAAATTGCCATTGATACCGCTGACGTTATTGTATTTCTGACCGATGTACGTATGGGGCTGGTGGATGCCGACTTCAAAGTAGCAGATATGCTTCGCCGTTCCGGCAAGCCGGTAGTCCTTACGGTGAATAAGGTAGATGATTTCGAAAAAATGCAGGCCGATGTATACGAGTTTTATAATCTCGGTATCGGTGACCCGATTGCGGTATCCGGGGCTTCCAGACTTGGGTTTGGAGAGTTGCTTGATGCTGTTGTCGAGCATTTTCCGGAGCCTTCAGACGGCGAAGAAGCAGAAGAGCTTCCGAAGATTGCGGTTGTCGGTAAGCCGAATGTCGGAAAATCATCCATTATCAATAAATTGACCGGTGAAAACCGTGTGATTGTATCGGATATCGCAGGTACCACCAGGGATGCCATTGATACTGTAGTGAAATATGATGAAAAAGAGTATATTTTTATCGATACGGCAGGTCTGCGCAGAAAGAATAAGATAAAAGAGGAACTGGAACGCTTTAGTATTATTCGTACGGTAACTGCTGTAGAGCGTGCGGATGTTGTGGTAGTTGTAATTGATGCAACGGAGGGAGTTACCGAGCAGGATGCTAAAATTGCCGGAATTGCCCATGAGCGCGGAAAGGGAATTATCATTGCGGTCAATAAGTGGGATGCGGTAGAAAATAAGGATGATAAGACGATTTACCGGCAGACGGAGCGGATTCGTGAGATACTTTCCTTTATTCCGTATGCGGAAATAGTTTTCATTTCGGCATTGACCGGACAGCGCATGTCAAAACTGTTTGAGAAAATCGATCTGGTAATTCAGAGCAGAACGCTCCGTATCCAGACGGGTGTTCTGAATGAGATTCTGATGGAGGCGACCTCTTTACAGCAGCCGCCGTCAGATAAAGGAAAGCGCTTAAAGATTTTCTTTATGACGCAGGTGGCGGTATGTCCGCCTACCTTTGTTCTGTTTGTGAACAACAAGGAACTGATGCATTTTTCGTATCAGCGCTATATTGAGAACAAGGTGCGGGAAACCTTCGGATTTACGGGTACTTCCTTAAAGTTTATTATCAGGGAACGCGCGGAATCAAAATAATCGGAATTAGTACAGAGGAAATGGCAGGATAAGGGATATGATTTGGCGGATTGCAATTTGTTTGATTTTAGGGTATGGATTTGGCTGTATTTCTACCGGCTATATTGTCGGAAAGACCAAAAAGGTGGATATCAGAAAGTACGGGAGTGGTAATGTAGGCACTACAAACGCACTTCGGACACTTGGGAAAAAGGCAGCGTTGATTACGCTTCTTGGCGATGTACTAAAGTGTGCGGTTCCGGTTCTGCTGGTTAAATTTCTGATATTCCGGGGAGTGCCGTATGCAGAGCTCTTAGGCTTATATACAGCGCTTGGCGCAGTACTCGGTCATACTTTTCCGTTCTATCTGCACTTTAAAGGAGGAAAGGGAATCGCCGTTCTGTGCGGTGCGATTATTACCTTTGACTGGCGACTTTCCCTGATTTGCCTTGTTACCTTTTTTACAATTCTGGCGATTACGCGTTATGTATCACTCGGTTCTCTTGTTATGGAGCTTGAGTTTGTTGTTTTTGTGGCACTTACAAGACCCGGAGACTGGCATATGCTCTGTGTGAGCGCCGTATTTGCTATTTTGGCGTTTTATACACATAGAACCAATATAAAGCGTCTTTTGAACGGTACAGAGAATAAAATCGGTCAGAAGGTGAATCTTGCAGCTGCAGATTCCGGAGTGCAGGAAGGACAGGAGAATACATCGGAACAATAAATGCAGGAAACCGGCATTTATCGAAACATGAAAGGAAAGGACTGTGTGTACATGTTGTGCACAGACAGGTGGAAAGTATGAAAAAGGTCACGGTTTTGGGAGCAGGCACATGGGGCGTTGCTCTTACAATATTGCTTGCAGATAACGGTCATGAGGTTACTCTCTGGTCAAAATTCCGTGAGGAAACCGATGCATTACAAAAAAACAGAAAAGAAATCAAAAACCTTCCGGGGGCGGTACTGCCGAATAGTGTGAGATTAACAAATGATTACGCAGAGGCGGTAGAAAATGCACCGGATTTGATTGTTAATACAGTAATTTCTCCAAAGGTAAGAGAGGTTTCAGGGGCGTTTTCGCCGTATATTCCGGACGGAACGGTGATTGTAAATGCATCGAAGGGGATTGAGAACGGGACACTTCATACAATGACCGATATTATCTCCGAGGAGATTCCGCAGGCAAAGGTAGCGGTGATTTCGGGACCCAGCCATGCCGAGGAGGTAAGCAGATTTATCCCGACTACGGTAGTGGTAGGTGCTCAGGACAAAAAAATCGCTCAATTTGTTCAGGATATGTTTATGAATCAGTATTTTCGCGTGTATACGAGCCCGGACGTTATGGGAATTGAACTGGGAGGAGCCTTAAAGAATGTAATCGCCCTGGCCGCCGGGATTATTGACGGACTGGGATTCGGTGATAATACGAAGGCCGCACTGATTACCCGTGGAATTGTTGAAATTGCCAGACTCGGAGAGGCAATGGGAGCCCGCCAGGAGACATTTGCGGGACTTTCCGGTATCGGAGACCTCATTGTTACCTGTACCAGTACACATAGCCGTAATCATAATGCGGGATTTCTTCTCGGAAAAGGGAAATCACTGGAGGAGGCAAAAAAGGAAGTCGGTCAGGTGGTAGAAGGCGTAAATTCCGCGCAGGCGGCGTTGGCACTTGCGAAAAAGTATGGTGTGGAGATGCCGATTGTGGAACAGGTAAATGCGGTTTTATTTGACGGAAAAGAAGTGAAGGAAGCACTGGCGGATTTACTGGTGCGGGAAAAGGTAACGGAATATAGTTCTCTTAGTTGGGAATAAATGAAATCCCCTGCGGCATATACTGTAACAGCAGAGCCGAGGGGGATTTTTTTATGGAAACGTTTGATTTATACAAAGACATGAGGCTGCGAACCGGCGGAGAGATTTACATAGGAGTGGTTGGGCCGGTGAGAACCGGAAAATCAACATTTATCAAGCATTTTATGGACGAAATGGTGCTTCCGGTTATGACGGAAGAGGCAGAAAAAATAAGGGCAACCGATGAATTGCCGCAGTCGGCACAGGGGCGTACCATCATGACTACCGAGCCGAAATTCATTCCGAAGGAGGCTGCAAAGCTTACGTTTCCGGACGGAACCGGTGTAAAGATTCGTCTGATTGATTGTGTCGGCTATATGGTAGAGGGGGCGGCCGGTCATATGGAGGGAGAAAAGGAACGGATGATTAAAACTCCCTGGTCGGACAGTGAAATACCGTTTACCAAGGCGGCGGAAATCGGTACGGGAAAGGTAATAAAAGAACATTCTACGGTAGGCGTTCTGGTTACAGCGGACGGAAGCTTTGGGGAGCTTACCAGAGAAAACTATGAGGCACCGGAGGAACGAACCATTAACGAACTGAAGCGTCTCGGAAAGCCGTTTATTGTTTTATTAAACTCTGCCAGACCACGGGCGGCAGAGACCGAAACGCTAGCACGCACATTATCAGAACGTTATGATGTAACTGTTTTACCGACGGATTGTACAAGGCTCGGAAGAACAGAGCTTACCGGTATTTTAGAAGAATTACTTGCGGCATTCCCGGTCAGTGAGATGATGTTTCATCTGCCGAAATGGGTGGAGCTTCTGGATAATACGAGTGAAATCAAAAAGGAAGCAATGGAGCATGCCAAAACGTTATTGTTGCGAAATCGCAGAATACGTGATGTCAGAGAACAGAAGGACTTCCCGTCCGGTACATATTTTGAACGCATTTTACCCGCCGTCGTATCAATGGAAAACGGCAGGGTGGAGTATAGCCTGAAGCCGAAGCGGGAATATTACTATCAAATGTTAAGTGAATTACTTGGCTGCGATGTAACCGGGGAGCATCGGTTTTATCAGGTGCTGAAAGAACTTGCAAACCGGCGCAAGGAGTATGAGAAAATCGCTGTGGCATGCGAAGAGGTAGAAGGGAAAGGCTACGGTGTAGTTTTGCCGGAAGCAGGTCAAATCAAAATTTCGACACCGGAGCTTATCAGGCAGGGCGGAAAATTCGGGGTAAAAATACGGGCGACAGCGCCGTCAATTCATATGATACAGGCAGATATCGTGACGGAGATTGCGCCGATTGTAGGAAGTGAAGAGCAGGCGAAGGATTTGATTGCCTATATGGAAAAGCAGGGAGAGCAGGGAGAAGAAGGACTCCGTGCCGCAAGTATTTTCGGAAAGACAGTTGATAAGCTGGTGGAAGAAGGAGTAAACGCAAAAATCGGAAATATTAATGAAGAATGTCAGACAAAACTACAGGAGTCGATTGAAAAAATAATAAATGAAAGTAACGGTGGCGTAATATGTTTCATTATCTGAGTCGTTTTTTTGGCAAATATGTCTAAAAGTACCGCAAAGATAAAAAATATTTCATTACAATATTGACAATAACATACAGTCTTGCTATAATTAGCCGTGTAATAAAATTTAACAATTATGTAACATTTGTATAGATTGTAAGTTTGGAGGTACTTTTGATGAGAGTGAAGCATGGAGCAGTGCTTGCTTTGTTTTTTGGTACAGTGATATCCTTATCCGGAGTCGCTGCAACAGCACAAGCTGCGGTTGTTACCGGCGGTAATGCGCTTGGCGGGTTTTCTGTGGTATCCAGTGACTTTTTTACGGTGGCTGCAGAGGAAAATAAAGACGATACAACTGAGCTTTTTTCTAAGGTTGAAGTTCCGGAAGGGATTGCATTTGCAAATGTTACAGATGCATTAAATGTCAGAAGCGGTCCGGGAACCAACTATTCCCGTATCGGCAAGCTTGGTAAAAATGCACATTGTATTATAGAGTCTGTAGAGAACGGCTGGGCAAAGATTACCTCCGGCAGTGTAAAGGGATATTGCTCTACGGAGTACCTTATTATGGGCAATGAGGCCGTAAAGCTTGCAGAGAGTCTTGGAACCTTGACAGCAACGGTAAACAGGGGAATTGTCAATCTGAATGTCCGTTCCACTCCGGATACGACAGCCGATAATATAATCGCAAAGGTAAAAGGCGGCGAGAGCTTTAAGGTTGTAAAAGAGGTTGTAATCAGTAAGAATGACCCGGAAGCAAAGACCTTTGTTCAGATTGAGTGGAACAACGATGCAGAGAAGAACGTTGAGGCATATGTCAGCTCCGAGTTTGTTACGGTTGCGTATAAGTATAAGGAAGCAGTAGAAAGCAGCAGCTACGGTGACGGGGTGTCCCAGCTTCGTACCAATATGATTGATTTTGCCATGAAGTATCTCGGTACTCCTTATGTATGGGGCGGTAACAGCTTATCAAGAGGTGTGGACTGTTCCGGTTTCGTAAAGCAGGTATTTACGCAGTTTGGTTACGGTGCTTCTATGCCACGTACTTCGAGAGAGATGGCAAGAACGTATAGTATGATTTCCAGATCGGAAGCAAAGGCCGGCGATTTGGTATTTTATCACAATTTGAGAACCGGAGTGGTAGACCATGTGGCAATCTATATCGGAAACGGTAAGATTATCCATGCAAATAACGGCGTAGAGATTTCTAATGTAAACTATCGTACCGTATACAAGTACGCAAGAGTAATTTGGGATTAATGCGAGAAGGTATCCGAATAGCCGCGCATTGTATGTAAATACAGTGCGCGGTATTTTTTTAGGTAATTCCTTGACTTTTCATTTCCATCTGACTATACTTTATCTTGTATAATTCTATGAAAAAGTGAGGAACCATATGGAATATCTTGTGATTGGAGTAACAGTTGTTCTTTTTCTTGTAGGGAAGGGGATTTACGATAAGAAGAAGTACAGACGAGTCGTCAGACAAAGACTTCGCGAAGAATTCGGCACGGTTTCCGAACAGGAGTATACGCCGGAAAAGATGAAGTCCTTATTAAGCTATTATGAGGCAATAAAAAGGGATGCATGTGACATAGATTCGATTACCTGGAATGACCTGGAGTTAGACGAACTGTTTATGGTAATGAACCGCACCGTGAGTGCAATGGGAGAGGAATATCTCTATGCGATGCTTCATCAGCCTCAGTTTTCTGCAGAGGAGATGGAGGAACGTGAACGGCTGATTTCCTTTTTTCAGAATAACGAGGAAATGCGTGTTGATGTGCAGGAGGCGCTGTATCAGATAGGAAAGAACAGTAAGCTGTCTGTGTACGAGTGTATGAACTATATTAAGAATATAAAGCGTGAGTCGAATCTGCCGCATTATCTTGCTGTTATTATGTTGGCGGCGGCTGTTGTTTCTGCTTTTCTGATGCCTTCGGTTGGAATTGTTGCTACCTGCGCGGTAATTATCTGGAATCTTACCTCTTATATGAAACGAAAGGGTGAGCTGGATGCTTATTTAAGTACGGTTACGTATCTTATCCGGCTTTTATATGCGACAGAAGATATGGCAAAGCTTGCGGTTCCCGAGCTTTCGCTTTATACGGAGCGTATGAAATCCCTGAACAGGCATTTTCAATCATTTAAGCGTAATTTTTGGATTATCGGAAGCAGAAAGCCAACCGGCGATATGATGGATATGCTGGTCTCATACCTGCGGATGCTGTTTCATATTGACCTGATAAAATTTAATTCGATGCTTAAGATTTATGATAAGCATGTCGCTGATTTGAATCAGCTGTATGAAACGGTAGGATATCTGGATGCCCTTTGTTCGGTTGCATCGTTCCGTGCCTTTCTTGGAGAGGATGGATACTGTGTACCGGAGCTTCTTTCAGACAGCCTTCCCAATCCGGAGTGGGAACAGGTTCACACACCGTCGGATAAGGGAAGGGATACGGGGGTAATTCCGGTACCTTATTATGAGGCAGAGGAACTTTATCACCCGCTGCTTGAGCATCCGGTTAAGAATTCTATCCGGACAAACCGGAGTGTACTGCTTACCGGCTCCAATGCCTCCGGAAAATCGACCTTTTTAAAATCTGTGGCAATCGGAGCTTTACTTGCCCAGACGATTCATACTGTCCCGGCAGGCTCTTACCGTGCTTCTTATTTTCAGATTTTGTCCTCTATGGCACTTCGTGACAATATGCAGGAGAGCGAAAGCTATTTTATTGTGGAGATAAAGTCCCTAAAGCGTATGTTTGAGGCGGCAAAGGCGCCGGTCTGTACGTTATGCTTTGTGGATGAGGTGCTTCGCGGAACGAATACGGTAGAACGGATTGCGGCATCAAGAGAGGTGCTTGCAGGTCTTGCAGGAGAACGTACCATCTGTTTTGCGGCTACCCACGATATTGAATTGACGTATCTTTTGGAGCAGGGCTGTGACAATTATCATTTTGAAGAAACAGTGACGAATCATCAGGTTGAGTTTGATTATTTGTTGCATGAGGGAAGGGCTACCTCCCGGAATGCGATTAAGCTTCTTCGGATGTTAGGGTATCCGGATGAGGTAATTGAACGCGCCGAGGCTTCGGCAGAGCATTTTCTGAAAACGGGGGAATGGAAATGATGAAGGTAACAATGTATACGGACGGAGCGGCAAGAGGAAACCCGGACGGTCCGGGAGGGTACGGAACAGTGCTTTCCTGTATCATGAAGGATGGTACGGAGCATTTGAGAGAATATTCCGGCGGCTATGTACGGACGACGAATAACCGCATGGAGCTGATGGCTGCAATTGTCGGCTTTGAGGCGTTAACAAAGCCCTGTGAGGTGGAGGTGTATTCCGACTCCCAGTATCTGGTAAAGGCGTTTAACGAACACTGGCTGGAAGGCTGGATGAAAAAGGGCTGGAAACGCGGAAAAAATGAGCCTGTGAAAAATGTGGACCTTTGGAAACGGCTGCTTCTGGCAATGGAGCCCCATAAAGTACAGTTTTTCTGGGTAAAGGGCCATGCGGGACACCCGCAGAACGAGCGGTGTGATGAGCTTGCCACCACTGCTGCCGACGGAGCTGTTCTGATGGTTGATGAAGGTCTGGAGGACTAAGGAGACAAAATGGATAAGGAAATTTATGAGCAGGTTACGCCGATGATGCAGCATTATTTGGAAATGAAGGATGCTTACGGCGATTGCATTTTATTTTACAGACTGGGTGACTTTTATGAAATGTTTTTTGAGGACGCGGTAAAGGTTTCCAGAGAGCTGGAGCTTACCCTGACCGGGAAAAGCTGTGGCCTTCCGGAACGTGCACCGATGTGCGGTGTACCGTTTCATGCTGCCGATACTTACATAAACCGTCTGGTGGCAAAGGGATACCGTGTGGCAATCTGCGAGCAGGTAGAGGACCCGAAGCTTGCAAAGGGGATCGTAAAGCGTGAGGTAATCCGCGTGGTAACACCGGGGACAAACTTAAATACGCAAAATTTGGACGAAGGTAAGAATAATTATCTGATGGGGATTTATTACAGCGGGGATGCCTTCGGAATTTCTGCGGTTGATGTTACGACCGGTGATTATTATGTTACTGAGGTGGATGAGGCCAGAAAGGTAATTGATGAAATTACGAAATTTGCTCCTTCCGAGCTTATTTCTAATGCTGCTTTTTGTATGAGCGGAGTTGATTTAGAAGAGTTTAAGAGCAGATATCACATGGCGGCAGAAGTCCTGGAGGAGCGTTTCTTTGACGGAGAAGCCTGTGCACGTGCACTGATGACTCATTTTAAAGTGGGGACGTTAGCCGGTCTGGGACTTACGGATTTTCCGCTCGGAGGCATTGCTGCCGGAGCGGTGATGCAGTATCTGAAGGAGACGCAGAAGACATCGATGGAGCATATCACTGCACTTCAGACTTATGTGACCGGAAAGTACATGATATTGGACAGCAGCACCAGAAGAAATCTGGAGCTGACGGAAACGCTTCGGGAAAAACAGAAAAGAGGTTCTCTGCTCTGGGTGTTGGATAAGACAAAAACTGCGATGGGAGCAAGACTTCTTCGCAGCTGTATTGAACAGCCGCTTTTGGAAAAGGAGGAGATTAATGACCGTCTGACGGCGGTTGAGGAATTAAAGGAAAACGGAATTACGAGAGCAGAGCTAAGAGAGTACTTAAATGCCGTCTATGATTTGGAACGGTTATTAAGCCGTGTGACATATCGCTCTGCCAATCCGAGAGATATGCTTGCGTTCCAGACTTCGCTGTCCATGCTTCCTCCGATTAAGACCCTGCTTTCCGATTTGGAGGCACCGCTTTTGAAAAAGATTAACGAGGATTTGGATACCTTGTCCGATTTGAGCGAGTTGATTGAAGCTTCCATTGACCCGGATGCTCCTTTGACCGTAAAGGAAGGCAGTATTATAAAGAGCGGTTATAATGAAGAAGTAGATCGTCTGCGTCTTGCGAAGACCGAGGGTAAGGGCTGGCTTGCAGAGGTAGAGGAACGGGAGCGTGAGGCTACCGGTATTAAGAATTTAAAGATTAAGTTTAACCGGGTATTCGGCTATTATTTTGAAGTCACCAACTCTTATCAGAATCTGGTGCCGCAGACCTGGATCAGAAAGCAGACCCTGACAAATGCGGAGCGATATACCACGGAGGAATTAAAGAAGCTTGAGGAGGATATTTTAGGAGCGGAGGACAAGCTGTTTTCATTGGAATATTCTTTGTTTACAGAGGTGCGTGATGCCGTCGCTGCAGAGGTTATCCGCATTAAGCAGACCGCAAAGGCAGTTGCGTGGCTCGATATGTTTGCTTCCCTTGCTACCGTTGCGGAAAAGAACCGTTTTGTGCGTCCGCACATTAACAAGGAAGGTGTAATAAATATTACCGGCGGCAGGCATCCGGTTGTGGAACAGATGATTCCGAATGATATGTTTGTGGAAAATGATACGTATCTTGACAATCAGGATAAACGGATTGCTGTGATTACCGGTCCGAACATGGCGGGGAAGTCCACCTATATGCGCCAGACGGCGTTAATTGTGCTGATGGCACAGCTTGGCAGCTTTGTGCCGGCAAAAGAAGCGGATATCGGTATCTGCGACCGTATTTTTACCCGTGTCGGGGCATCGGATGACCTTGCTTCCGGACAAAGTACCTTTATGGTGGAAATGACCGAGGTGGCGAATATTCTTCGGAATGCAACGAGAAACAGTCTTTTGATTCTGGATGAAATCGGAAGAGGCACGAGTACCTTTGACGGACTCAGTATTGCGTGGGCGGTAGTAGAGCATATTGCGGACCCGAAGCTCATCGGGGCCAAAGCACTTTTTGCGACCCATTACCATGAGCTGACGGAGCTGGAGGGAAAGCTTGCTTCCGTACACAATTATTGTATTGCCGTGAAGGAACAGGGAGAGGACATTGTTTTCTTGCGTAAGATAATTCCGGGCGGAGCGGACAAAAGCTACGGGATTCAGGTGGCAAAGCTTGCCGGAGTGCCGGGTACGGTGCTGGCAAGAGCAAGAGAGATTGCGGACGAGCTGGCGGAGCGCGATATTACGAAAAATGCGTCTCAAATCGAAGTAAAGCAGGTTACAAAAACAAAGTCGGCAAAGGCAGATAAGGATACCATGAGCGGTCAGATGACGATGTTCGGGACCGAGGAATCCGAGGATGCCGGTATTACAAAGACGCTGGCGGAGCTGAATCTTTCCATGATGACGCCGATTGATGCGCTGAATCTGTTGTATCAACTGCAGGAGCAGGCGAAAAAGCTGACAAAAACTTGACAAGAATGGTGCTTTCGTATATAATTCTATTCAGTGCTTTTTGAAAATGTATTGTGTGCTTTTTTCTACGGTGTACGATAAGATTTACAAAGAGCAAAGGATAAAGGAGGACATTTTATGACAAAGTTTTCTAAACGTGCATTGTCTGTTCTTCTTGCATCGATGATGGTGGTTTCTCTTGTCGGTTGTAAGAAAAATGACGATGGTAAACCGACCCCGACTCCTACACAGGGAGCAAGTCAAAGTAATGATCAGTCCGGAGATTCCCAGGGGGATACCCCGGTACAGAAGCTCAAGATTAATGAATGGGATCTTAACTCCAAACAGTATGTGTACAAGGACAGTGTATCCACACTTCCGGCTTACTGGAATCCGCATGACTACGAGACCAATGATGATGCATATCTTGCAGATTTCATCAGCTCCGGTCTTTATAACATCGTATTCAACGATGAACTTCATGCCGTAGAGGGTAAGGAGAATTACAGCGGTTACAAGATTATTCCGGAGATGGCTGCCAGTGACCCTGTGGATGTGACGGAGTCTGTTAAGGCTGCGCATCCGGAGTTCGGTATTCCGGAAAGTGCTACCAAGGGCTATGCATATGAGATTGAGTTAAATAAGGATGCATGCTGGGCAGACGGCACCAAGATTACTGCAGATACCTATATCTACTCCATGCAGCAGTTGCTTGATCCGAAGATGATTAACTACCGTGCAACCGATTACTTCAGCGGTGCATTATGTATTGCAAATGCCGAGAATTATTTCTACGGCGGACGTACCGTTTATGTAGCAAACTCCACCGACGGTGATGCAATGAAGTATGCCCTGGATGAGCTGGTTAAGGGCGATGACGGCGTTTACCGTAATGCAGACGGTGAAATCGCATTTTTTGGTTTGGCTGAGGGGTATGCATGGATGAGCGGTAATAGCCTTTCTAGTTACCATGATGCAGGCTATGTTCCGAATGAGGGCTGCTGGAATGTTCTTTCCGCAGCAGCAGATGAGGACAATTATGTACCGGTAACGGATGAGACGATTGCAGCACTTTTCTCGTTTACAAACAGTGATGTATGGGGTAACGAGACCAGAGAGCAGCTTGGCTACTACATCTCCTTCAACAAGACCTATGATGAGTATGCATGGGAGAATGTTGGTCTTTTCAAGAACGATGACTACAAGATTACGCTAGTTCTCGGCAAGTCCCTGGCAGGCTTCAACCTTTACTACCACCTGACCTCGAACTGGCTTGTATATGAGCCGTACTATGAGGCATGCAAGAGTGAGGTAAACGGTTCTGTTACCACTACCTATAACACCAGTGTTGAGACAACAATGTCCTACGGTCCGTACAGCCTTGTAAGCTATCAGACCGATAAGGCACTCCGTCTTGAGAGAAACCCGAAGTGGTATGGTTACACTGATAAGCAGCACATCTATATGGATCCGGAGGACGGTGAAGTATACAGAATGTACCAGACCGATGTGATTGACTGTCAGGTAGTAGCCGAAGCAGCAACGAACAAGATGATGTTCTTAAAGGGTGAGCTCATGACCTACGGCTTACAGGCAGATGATTATGTTTCCTACAGAGGTTCCGATTATGCTTATACCTCTCCGGCAGATACCCTATTCTTCTTTATTTTCAACGGAAATAAGGAAGCAATCAACGAGAGAGAGGCTGCTGCAGACTTCGATACAAGTAAATATGATTTACAGACCATGACACTTGAGAACTTCAGAAGAGCAATCGCAGTTACCTATGATAAGGAGCTCCTTGCTACTACGATTTCTCCGTCCCGTTCCGGCGGTTACGGACTTATCGGTAACACCTATATTTACGATCCTGAGACCGGTGCAAGATACCGTGACACCGAGCAGGCCAAGAAGGTTCTTTGTGAATTCTACAGTGTTGATGTTTCCAAGTATGCAAGCCTTGATGATGCAGTGGCTTCCATTACCGGTTACGATCCGGTAAAGGCAAAAGAGCTTTTCACCCAGACATTTAAGGATGCAATTGAGGCTGGTTATATTACCGATGCGGATAACGACGGGAAGTCCGATCAGGAGATTCGTATTGAGTATTCCGCTTCAGCAGTCAGTGATTTCATTAATAAGACGCTTGATTATTTAAATGAGAAGCTTGCGGATGTTACCACAGGTACTCCGTTTGAAGGCAAGGTTTCCTTTGTTTGCTCCGCACCGTATGGTACCGAGTGGAGCAACAAGTTAAAGGCAGGTCTTTCCGATACCGCACTTGCAGGCTGGACCGGTTCCAATCTGGATCCGTTCGGTCTTTCCAGACTGTACACCGACCCGGCATATCAGTATGATGCAAAGTGGTTTGATGCTTCTACCGCAATGCTTACCTTAAATGTAAATGTGGCAGGTATTGATAAGCCGGCTTCCAACAAGGAGCTTACCACCAGCATCAAGGTATGGTCCGATGCATTAAACGGTGCAACCGTTGAAATCGACGGAACTGAGTACTGCTTTGGTGAGGGTATTGCAGATACCGAAACAAGACTTAGCATTCTTGCCGGTATTGAAGGCGTTGTTCTTCAGACCTACAACTATATTCCGATGCTTCAGGATGGTTCCATGTTCTTACTTACCCAGCAGGCGTTCTATGTAGTGGAAGACTACAATGCGATTCTGGGTCGTGGTGGAATTCCATACTTAAAGTATAACTACACCGAGGACGAGTGGAAGGCTTTCGTTCAGTCCAACAACGGTGAGCTTAAGTACTAATCTAATATTTTCATGCGGCAGATACAGGGACAGTGTCCCTGTATTTGTTGCAATTGGGGTATGTTTGTCGTAGTAAAGTGACAAACAGCTAAAGAAGCAAATCGGAGGAAGGCTATGTGGAAATATGTAATACAACGAGTTTTATATATGCTGATGACTCTTTTGGGCATCACGTGTATTTGCTTTATCTTGATTCGTATGATGCCGCTTCAACCGTTGCCGCCGGAGGATTCTCACTCGGCAATTGTTGAACTGCAGCGTGAGGCCGCAGGCTACAACAAACCGTACCTGGTACAGTTTGGCATTTTTTTGAAAAATGTTTTTACAAAGTTTGATTGGGGTGTAAGTGATAAGTTATACATTGGCCGCAGTGTTGGAGCAATTTTCTTTGAAAAGCTGCCGGCAACAATGATTGTGAATCTCTATTCAATTATAATCAGTATTCCGATTGGTATTGCGTTCGGAGTATTTGCTGCTTTGAAAAAAAATACATGGGTGGACCATTTCCTTTCTACGGTCACAATGATTGCGATTTCGGTTCCGTCCTTTGTATATGCATTTATAATACAGTATGTGTTCTACTATAAGCTCAGTATTTTGCCGGCACTTATGAATTCAGGGACGGATTACTTTACCTGGGATATGTTTAAAAGTATGCTTCCTGCAATTCTTTCCCTGTCCTTTGGTGAAATCGCAGGCTTTACCCGTACGACGCGTGCAGAGCTTACCGAGGTGCTGACCAGTGAGTTTATGCTGCTTGCGCGCACGAAAGGACTTACCAGAGCGCAGGCAACGGTGCGTCATGCATTTAAAAACTGTATGGTAGTTGTTGTTCCGTCTATTTTCGGTTCATTTATCGGAATCATGAGCGGTTCCCTGATTATTGAGAAAATTTTCTCGGTTCCGGGCGTCGGAATGCTTTACTTAAATTCCATTAATGCGCCGGATTACCCGATGTTTACAATGCTGACCGTATTCTATACCACGATAGGTCTTGCGGCAAGTATTGTGGTAGATATCAGTTACAGTTTCATTGACCCGCGTATTCGTGTGGGCTCCAAAAAATAACGGCGGAGGTTGATTATGAAGAACGAATATGAAAACATTCCGCAGGAGCTGTTTGAATTTGCACAGCTGGATGCGGAGCTTCATGATAAAAAGATTGAAACAAAGGCAAGAGGATATTTTGCGGATGCATTAATCCGCTTTAAGAAAAATAAATCATCCGTAGTAGCGGCATGGATTATCCTGCTGTTAGTTCTGTTTGCGATTTTTTCTCCTCTTTTTTCTCCGTACACGATGAAGGATAAGGATACCGTATATCAGAATTTTCCACCGTATGTTCCTTCCGTTGCGGAAAAAAATCTTGGTATTCTTGACGGTGCGAAGACACTTGCCAGTCAGAATGAGCTGATGTATGACAAGTGGCAGGCCATTGCGGCAGAAACCGGGATGAATCCGATTATCCGCGTGCTTGGAACGGAAGAGGTTTCCTCCGTCTACCGCGGAAAAGAGAGGATTACCACCTATTATAAACTGGAAATGAACAGCTATTATGCAATCGGCATTCGGACGCAGACTTTCTCCTATGAGGAATTCGAGGCAATCCAGAACTTCCAGAACGAGACCGGTATTCAGGTAATTTATCCGTGGGTGGAGTCTAAGGATATCAAAGACATTGCGGATGACCCGGCTATCTGGTATCAGGTGAAGGACAACAAGGGAACGCCGAAGAAGGACAGTGACGGAAACTGGATTCCGGCCTACTCCAGCAATTCTGCGATTGAGGGTGCTCCGTACCACAGCCAGCGACTGGAGGGTGACCCGGGCACCTGGATTTACAGTGTTCAAAAGTCCGGTTCTGTCCGCTGCCGTTTCAACTACTACAATTACTATATTTTCAAGAACGGTCATGAGCCGAGCTATCTGTTCGGAACGAACAACATGGGCCAGGATTTGTTTATGGCAATTGGAGTGGGGGCAAGATTCTCGCTTATTTTCGCAATTTTAGTATCTGTAGTGAACCTGACGATTGGCATGATTTACGGTTCCATTCAGGGGTATTACGGCGGAATGACAGATATGGTAATGGACCGTATTGCAGATATTGTCGGCGGCATTCCGTTTATCGTGGCGGTTACACTGTTCCAGTATCATCTTGCGTCCAAGGTTGGTCCGATTGTAACATTCGCATTTGCATTTTTCCTGACCGGATGGATTGGTATGGCTGCACTTACCAGAAAGCAGTTTTATCGCTTCAAGGGGCAGGAGTATGTTCTTGCGGCCCGTACACTCGGCGCTTCGGATAAGCGTCTGATGTTTAAGCACATTTTCCCGAATTCCCTTGGCACGATTATTACAAGCTGCGCGCTCGTAATTCCCGGGGTTATCAGCAATGAGACGACACTTACGTATCTCGGTATCGTAAATCTTTCGGATTTGGCGGGTACTTCAATCGGCACGTTAATGTCGCAGGGACAGGCAGTTGCAACGACTGCTCCGCATGCGATGGTATTTCCGTCTATATTTATTTCTCTGCTGTTGATTTCGTTTAACTTATTCGGTAACGGTCTGCGTGATGCGTTTAACCCGTCTATGAGAGGATTGGAGGATTAACGATGGAAAAGAAACTGGAAGTAAAAGACCTGGTTATTTCCTTCCGTACCTCAAACGGTAAGGTACAGGCGGTTAGAAAGGTTAGTTTTGACCTGTTAAAAGGGGAGACCCTTGCAATCGTGGGAGAATCCGGCTCCGGTAAATCGGTTACGTCGAAGGCAATACTGGGAATTCTTGCGGGGAATTCCATCATTGAGGGTGGCGAAATCATTTATGATGGAAAAGACCTTTTAAAAATCAGTGAAGATGAGTTTCATAAGATTCGCGGTGACAAGATTGCAATGATTTTCCAGGATCCGATGTCGAGTCTGAACCCGATTGTAAAAATCGGGCGTCAGCTGACAGAGGCTATGATTTTAAAGGGAAAGGTTCGGCAGAGAGAAAGTCGTGCGAATTTTAACAGCTACCTGAAGAAACTGAACCAGTATATGATTACGGCTCATTCCGGGAATAAGACCGCAGCTGCGATAACGGCACAGTGTAAGGATTTCGATAAATTCGAGTACAAGCATCTGGAACTTGAAAAGGCCTATAATATTGCATATGAAGCTGCAAATGAGGCAATCGCAGAACTGGAAAGTCTGGTATTTGAGCTGGATAAGAACGTAGACAAGGAGCTTTCTTACCGTACCGAACAGGTTTGTTCCATGGCAAAGAAGTCCTGTCATACTTATGTGGTAAAGGAAAAGGAACAAGAATTACTGGAGCTTGTAAAAGAGCTTCGTGCAAAGGTAAAGGCGGAGAAGAAAAGGAAGGAGTATCGGGATATCATTCGAATTATGAATGCTATGCTTGGTATTTTGAAGGAAGCGGTAGCACTGCCGCAGCCGAATTTCTTTTCCATGGGATATTACCTGACCTATGCAAAGGAGCCTCTTCCGGAGCTTCCTGTAGAGGAACTGAATGTATTTTTACGTAAGTATCTCGATGATAATTTCATGCTTGAGTTTATTTCCGATGCAAAGACTGCATTGCTTTATACAGCAGAGCAGTCCTATGCAGAACAGAAAAAAGCAATTGATTTACTGAAGACAAATAAGGAAGTTTTTGGCAGGGAGAGGTTAGATAAGTCCGAATGCATGGCGGCATATCACTCCTGTGTAAAACAGGTCATGGCTACAGTAGACCCGCTTGCGATTGTAAAGGATAATCTTACGTATACCTTCGGCGTGAGCCTTAGGTCTGAACTGAACCGCTATTTTGCCGGGTTTTCAAAAAACAAAAAGGAAGAAGCACGTTATAAAAAGCAAAAGGCAAAATGGGATCGCAGCTTTGCCAAAGGAAAGGAACCGGATTGGCAGGTTGTTCCGGCATCCTATACGGATTTCGAACAAATCAAAACCACGATTGCGGCACAGTTTGACCGTTTGATTGAGCATTATGAGGAAAGAATCCGTTTGCGTACGGAAAGAGATTATGATGCAGAGACGGTTGCCGTAATTGATTACCTGAAGGAGAATGCCAGCGGGGTTGTCGAGAAGGTTACAAAGCGCGTTGCAAAGAATAAAGCAATCAAGCTGATGGAGGAGGTAGGTATCCCGGAGCCGCGGAAAAGATACAACCAGTATCCGTTCGAGTTTTCCGGCGGTATGCGTCAGCGTATCGTGATTGCCATTGCACTTGCTGCAAATCCGGATATTTTAATTTGTGATGAACCGACTACTGCACTGGATGTTACAATTCAGGCGCAGATTCTGGAGCTTATCAATAAGTTAAAGAAGGAGCGTAACATTTCGGTTATCTTTATTACACATGACCTTGGCGTTGTAGCCAATATGGCAGACCGTGTTGCGGTAATGTATGCCGGAAAAATCGTGGAGTACGGTACGGCTCAGGAAATTTTCTATGAGTCAGCACATCCGTATACGTGGGCATTGCTTTCCTCTATGCCGGATTTGGACACAAACGAGAAATTAGATGCAATTCCGGGGACACCGCCGAATATGATTTATCCTCCGGTCGGAGATGCGTTTGCCGCAAGAAATAAATATGCACTAAAAATTGATTTTGAAAAACAGCCGCCGATGTTTCGGATAACGGATACGCATTATGCAGCTACCTGGCTGCTGCATCCGTCTGCTCCGAAAGTGGAACCGCCGAAGAGCATTACATCACGAATTGAGCGTATGAAGGCAAAGAACGGCAGAAACGAGGTAGAAGATGGAAGAGAATAAGGAAGTTTTGTTAAAAGTAGATCATCTCTGCCAGTATTTTTCCGGTTTTAAAGCAGTTGATGATGTCAGCTTTGAGATTAAGAAGGGCGAGGTATTCGGATTGGTTGGAGAATCCGGGTGCGGTAAAACCACGACCGGGCGCTCTATTATCAAGCTGTACAATATTACATCCGGTGATATTTTTTTCAAAGGAGTCCGTATCAGCGCTGGTGTGATGTCGCACCGGCAGGAGATTTTGAAAAAAAAGCAGGAATATAAGGAAAAGCTTGCCGCAGGCGGTAATAAGGAAGAACTGAAAAGAGAGCTGAATGCATTTATTGCTGAGAAAAAGGCTCTTATCAAGTCGGCACAAAATGACCAAAGAAATTGCGATAAGGAGTACGCGAAAAAGCGTATCCGGGAACTGAACGAAACATACACCGCACTGATTGAAAAGGCTTCCGGGGAAGAAAAAGAAAGGCTTCAAAAGGAGTATAAGAAGGAGCTTTACAAGGCGAAGCATACCAGACTTGTCACACAGATTCAGATGATTTTCCAGGATCCGATTGCTTCACTCGATCCGAGACTTACCGTTCGTGAAATTATTTCCGAAGGACTGATTATTCAGGGAGAGAGAGACAAAGAGGTTCTGAATAAAAAGGTTTATGAGATGTTAGAACTGGTCGGACTGGTACCTGAGCATGCCGGTCGTTATCCGCATGAATTCTCCGGCGGACAGCGTCAGCGTATCGGCATTGCGCGTGCGATTATTATGAATCCGGATTTGATTATTGCGGATGAACCGGTTTCTGCACTGGATGTGTCTGTTCAGGCGCAGGTAATTAATCTTTTAAACGACCTACGGGAAAAATTCGGACTTACCATCATGTTTATTGCACATGACCTTTCGGTCGTCAAATATTTTTCCGACCGTATCGGAGTTATGTATTTCGGTAAACTTGTGGAGCTTGCACCTTCGGATGAGTTGTTTTTGAATCCGCTTCACCCGTATACGAAATCGCTGCTTTCCGCAATTCCGCTTCCAGATCCGGTTTACGAGAAGAAGCGTGTGCGTATTACGTATAATCCGCTTGCGGAGCATGATTATTCTGTGGATCAGCCGTCTCTTCGTGAAATAAAGCCGGGACATTTTATCCATTGTAATGAAGCGGAATTTAAAAAGTATCAATCAGAACTGAAATAAGAACGGAAATAAAGAAAAGGAGGCTTATGTATGAAGAAGGGAATCGTTTTTCTGATTCACGGTTGTATCATTCTCATAACAGCCTCCCTTTTCTGCCTATATCGAAACATTTTTTCTGCAGGAGATGCAAGGGAAATCTTTCGGATTTTAACCGATGCTTTTTCTATTCCTGCCGTAATGTATATCGGAATCAGTCTACTGAGCCTTGCAGCCTCCAAAGGGACCTATGATATGCTGCGGTTTGCTTTCGGGAGTGTGTTCAGCAGATTTCTTCCGGGAATGGACCGGAGCCGTTATGAAAGCTTTTATGACTACAGAGCGGAGCTTCTGGAAAAGGAGCGAAGCTGGACGCCGAGGCTTCTGTATATGGGACTTATTGCACTGGGGCTGTCTGTTCTGTTCCTGATTTTTTATTATATTGTTTAAGATTTGGGAGGTTTTATATGGCAAAAGAATTACCGAAGCGCAGCGAAGTAGAGCTGCAGAATACCTGGAAAACAGAAGATATGTATGCAACTGTGGCAGATTGGGAGGCTGACCTTACAAGAATGTCCAACATGGCTAAGGAGCTTACAGAGCTTTCAGGACACCTGAAAGACAATGCGGAAAGCTTTTACCGTGCACTTGTGCTAAATGATGAAATCGAGCGTCTTGCCGGAATGACCTATAACTATGCATCCCGCTGTTCGGATGTGGATACAACCAATGCAGAAAATCAGGCAAGAGTTATGAAAGTGCAGATGCTTTTTGTATCATTGGGAGAACAGTGCTCCTTTCTTGTCCCGGAGATTCTTTCGATTCCGGAAGATAAAATCAAGGAGTTTTTCGGACAGAAGCCGGAGCTTAGGGTGTATACCAACTTTATCAAAGAAGTACTGCGTGGGAAGGAGCATACGCTGTCACAGGAAATGGAAGCGCTTCTTGCTTCGGCAGGAGAACTGACTGCTGCTCCGGACAATATATTCGGTATGTTTAATAACGCAGATCTTGTATTTCCGGAGATTCAGGATGAAAACGGCGAAACTGTTCGTCTGACACACGGACGTTACGTTCCGTTTTTGGAAAGTGCGGACAGAAGGGTGCGTAAGGATGCATTTGAGGCAATGTATTCAACCTTTAAGAGCTATCGGAACACGCTGGCCGCTGTATACAGCACCCAGACGAAGGCCAGCTGGTTTTCTGCAAAGGCAAGAAAGTACAGCTCCTGCCTTGAGGCAGCAGTGGACAGAAACAATGTGCCGGTCTCTGTATATTACAATCTGATTGAGGCGGTTCATAATAATATGGATAAGATGCACCGCTATGTATCGCTACGGAAGCGTCTGCTCGGTCTTGACGAGCTTCACATGTACGATTTGTATGTACCTCTTGTAAAAGAAGCCGATGTGAAAATTCCGTTTGAGGAAGCCAAGAAAACCGTATATGAGGCTCTTGCGCCGCTTGGTGAGGATTATCGCGCAGTAATCAAGGAGGGCTTTGAAAACCGTTGGATTGATGTATACGAGAACGAAGGAAAGCGCAGCGGTGCATACTCTGCAGGTGTGTACGGTGTACACCCGTATGTGCTGATGAACTATAATGAAACACTCGATAATGAGTTTACTCTGGCCCATGAGATGGGACACGCAATGCATTCTTATTTATCAAACAAAAATCAGCCGCACGTAGATTCCCGGTATGTGATTTTTGTTGCAGAGGTTGCATCGACCTGTAACGAAGTCCTTTTAATGCAGCATTTGTTAAAGAAGACGACGGATAAGGTGCAGAGAGCTTACCTGATTAATCATTTTCTGGAAAGCTTCCGCGGAACCGTGTATCGTCAGACCATGTTTGCGGAGTTTGAGCTTCGCACCCATGAAATGACGGAACGCGGAGAAAGTCTTACCCCGGATGCACTCAGTAGTCTGTATTACGACCTGAATAAGCAGTATTACGGAACAGATATGGTTGTGGATGAGGATATTGCCATGGAATGGGCAAGAATTCCGCATTTCTACTATAATTTCTATGTATATCAGTATGCGACCGGATTTTCTGCTGCGGTTGCACTTGCAAACAAGATTCTGAAGGAAGGAGCACCGGCTGTTGAAAATTACAAGAAATTCTTAAGCGGCGGAAGCTCGGATGCTCCGATTAACCTGCTTCGAATTGCCGGGGTTGACATGGCTTCTCCGGAACCGGTGAATGAGGCACTCGCCTATTTTGATAAGCTTCTGGACGAGATGGAAGAGCTGATGAAATAACCTGTGTGTAATGACCTCCACTTTGTATATTCGTACAAGGGGAGGTCATTAAAATAATCTAGGGAAACGCTGATTAAAGCGTTTCCGCGCCGAATTTGCGTAGCGAAGCTACAATTTCTACTGCAAATTCGTGCGATCTGCCGGAGGCTACTAAGGAAGCAATGAATTAATCAGTGCTTCCCTAGAATAAATGATTTATGGGAGGGAGTATGCTTACATTTGATAGATTATTTGCATGGGTATCAAGCAGCGTGACAGAGAAGAGAGGGAACATAAGATGAATAATTTTATTTATGAAACACCTACGAAAGTGTACTTTGGAAAAGGGGAAGAATATAAGGTTGGAAAGATTATTGCGGAGTATCACCCGTGTAAAGTTTTGATTCATTATGGCGGAAAATCGGCAAAAGAAAGTGGATTATTAGACAGGGTGAAGAAGTGCCTGGAAGAGGAAAACATTGCTTATGTAGAGTTAGGCGGCGTTGTGGCAAATCCGGAGCTGAAGCTTGTGAGAGAAGGAATTGCTTTGTGCAGACGAGAAGGGGTCGATTTTGTTTTGGCTGTTGGCGGTGGTTCTGTCATGGACTCTGCGAAGGATATTGCGAATGGGGCGGCAAACCCCGATGTAGACGTCTGGGAGTTTTCTTTGGGAAAATGTGCACCTGAAAAGACATTACATAAAGGTGCCATTTTAACGCTTGCCGCAGCCGGCTCAGAAATGTCAAATTCCTGTGTCATTACAAACAGTGAAACCGGAGAAAAACGAGGGTATAATTGCAGCAATAACAGAATGGATTTCGCAATTGAAAATCCTGAACTTTCTTATACTGTGAATCCATATCAGACGGCATGCGGAATTGTTGATATTGCCATGCATACAATAGAACGGTATTTTTGTCCGGGGGAAGATACCTATTTGACGGATGCAATCGCGGAGGCTGTTATAAAAAATGTGATGAAGGCCGGAGTTGACTGTCTGGAAAATCCGGAAAATTATGAAGCACGTGCCAATATGATGTGGGCGTCTTCTCTTGCGCATAACGGACTTACACAGTGCGGAAGAGAATGCCAGCTCGTAGTACATCAGTTTGAGCATGAGGTATCCGGAAGGTACCCTGATATAGCACACGGTGCCGGTCTTGCCGCCATCTGGTGCAGCTGGGCGAGGTATGTTTATTCAGCTAATATAAACCGATGGTTACAATATGCACATAATGTCTGGAATCTGGAGATTGACTTTGAACATCCGGAAAAGACGGTGGAAAAGGCAATTAATCAGCAGGAACAGTTTTATTGTTCGATTGGAATGCCTGTAAATCTAAAGTCTTTGGGGGTTGAGAGACAGTCTCTCGAAAAGCTTGCACTTGACTGTTCCAGAAACAAGTCGAGAACATTAATCGGATACAAACCACTGGGATATGACGATATCCTGAAAATATATGAAATGGCATATGAATAAATTTCCTTAAATGCAACCCTTTGTTAGATATCCTTAATTCTTACGACGGCGATGCTTGCAGGAATTATTATGAACTGTAGGAGGAACAAGCATGAGAAAGAAATTTAAAATACTTTGTATCGGTTTAGTAATCGTTATAGGTTTGTTTACTGCGTTCTTACTATTTCTTGCGATAACAGGGAAAGGTAAGCTGACGTTACCGGTGCAAAAGAAAGAATGCTTTGAGATGCCGGAGGGCGTTGCCTCCTATGCACAGAAATTAACTGTAAAGGATACTATTCTTGTAAATGAAGAGGGAGAACAGGTTGTTTTACAGGGAGTAATGATACCGGATGCCAGAAAGCTTGATTTGGAGGGGGATTTTACAAAAGAGTACTTTGATAAAATGTTTGCCTGCTGTGGAAATGTGGTACGTGTTCCGATTCATCCTGAGTATTGGGAAAATGATGAATACTATCTTTGGAGGTATTTGGACCCGATTGTCGGATGGGCAGTGGAAAACAATAAGTATGTGATTCTGGATATGCATTTTATCGGAAATATTGAAGACGCTTCCAGCAAAGAAATGCCGACGATAAAGAAAGAACCGGTAGAGTTTTCTGTAGAGTTCTGGAATATGGTAGCAAATTATTTTAGAGATGTACCAAATGTAATATTTGAATTATATAATGAGCCTGCCGGTATCAGTCACAAAAGATGGGCAGAAAATGCGACTATGCTGATTGATATTATCCGGAGCTATAGTGCAGAGCAAATCATTATTGTCAGCGGAGTTGATTATTCTTATGATTTGAACTATTGGTATCAACAGCCTTTGCAGACGAACAATATTATGTATACGGCGCATATATATCCGAATAGAAAGCAGGGATTACAGAATCTGGACAAATTGTCGGATAAGCTTCCGATTATTATGACAGAATGGGGCTATATCGCTCCCGGTGAACCGTATGAGCCTGATCACGAATATTTGATTGGTGACAGGGAAAGCTTTGGAATTCCGTTTCTGAAGCTTATGGAGGAAAAAGGAATCAGCTGGGTTGCGTGCTGGTATGACGACGGATGGGAGCCGGCAATGTTCCGGAAAAACGGCGAACGATATACGGACTGGGGAGATTTGATTTTTGAGTATTTGCGTAAGAATACAGACTAAAATGGGGGATAATGTGCAGATATGGAAAGAAATCAAATTATTAGTAAGCTGAAAGACAAGGACGATAAATGTGCATATGAATTTTCAAAGGAAATCGGTGCAAAATCAGCGGAATCGGATGCGTATTACTCTTTGTTTGATGATTTCATAGCGATGCTGTGTGAGAAAAGTTCATATGTCAGAACCAGAGGATTTTGTCTTGCCTGTGCCCAGGCAAGATGGGACTCAAAAGGAAAGCTGGAGAAGTCTTTGCCATCACAAGAGAAGAATGGATGCACCTGAAAGGAAGAGAATAATTGACCTGAGGGATGAGATTGAGCCTTGTCAAAGGCTCAATTTTTGTTGACTGGGTGATGTGTCATGGTATATACTAAATTAATGGGGAAATTCAGAGTAGTTCGTTTTTAATGATGAAATGACAGGAAAAATGTGAATGGATATTTGATGGAAGGAGCAGGCATATGGGGAAGATTGCCTTACTTGACAAAAATACGATAGATAAGATCGCTGCGGGTGAAGTGGTGGAACGGCCGGCTTCCGTAGTAAAGGAGCTGACGGAAAACGCCATTGATGCCGGTGCAAATATGATTACTGTGGAATTGAAAGAGGGCGGAAGCGGTCTGGTTCGCATTACGGACAACGGCTCCGGGATTGCCACGGATGATGTAAAAACAGCTTTTTTGCGTCATTCTACCAGTAAAATACGGACTGTGGAGGATTTGCTGACCGCAGGAAGTCTCGGCTTTCGTGGGGAGGCTCTTTCCAGTATTTCCGCGGTGGCACAGGTGGAGCTGGTGACGAAAACGAAGGATTCCTTTGTCGGAACGAGATATGTTATTGAAGGCGGCACAGAGCAGACGATGGAGGAGGCAGGATGCCCGGACGGTACGACCTTTTTAATTCGGAATCTGTTTTATAATGTGCCTGCCAGACGAAAATTCCTGAAATCCGCTATGACGGAAGCGGGGCTTTGTTCCGATTTGATGCAGCGCATGGCACTGAGCCGTCCGGAGATTGCCTATAAGTTCATTAATAACGGGAAAATTGTATTGCAGACGCCGGGAAACGGCAACTTAAAAGAGGTTATTTATCAGATTTACGGTCGGGAAATTACGGCAAATCTTCTGGAAGTGAAGCATATCGAAGAAAGCGCGGGAATTCAGGTGACCGGATTTATCGGTAAGCCGATTGTATCCCGGGGAAACCGCAATTACGAGAACTATTTTATTAATGGGCGGTATATCAAAAGCAGTGTCGTGAGTAAGGCGATTGAGGAAGCATACCGCTCCTATATGATGCAGCATAAGTATCCGTTTACGGCATTACATATTTCCATGGATACGGCAATGTTAGATGTCAATGTGCATCCGACGAAGTTAGAAGTACGTTTCGCCGACAGTGAAGCGGTGTATTACGCAGTCTACCATGCGGTTAAGGAGACTCTTGCCGGGAAAAACATGATTCCGCAGGTGGGATTCGGGAAAGAGGAGAAGTCTACACCTGTCGTATTACCGAAAAGGGAAGCAGAACCGGAGCAGTTTGAGACAAGGCGAATGGCACAGCAGGCAGAGAAGAAGCCGTTGGAGCAAAGTAACCAGGTTGTACAGCCGGTTCAAATGGCGAATACGCAAACAGCCGGAAATCATGCTTCTGCGGTGGAAGCGGTAATGGTAAAGGAAGATGCCGCGCTATATGAGGTCAGGAAAAGCGACGAAAGAAAACAGAATTCTACAAAAGTAGAGCATGAAGACATCACAAGGGAAGAAGAGATAAAGGAAGTAAGGAAGCCGGACGATACGGCAGAATCAGAGGACAGGCAGGCAATACTGCCGCAGCTGCAAAAATCGGAAGCCAAGCAGTACGAGGCACAACCTTCGGAGAAACCGGAATTCAGGCAGGAGGCGGCACAACATCCGAAGGAGCCTGTCTATGTTCAGAAACAAATGGAGCTTCCGAATCTTCTCAGTGACGAAAATAAAAAGGAATACCGCATTATCGGACAGCTGTTTTTAACCTACTGGCTTATTGAAATGGACGGGCAGCTGTTTATGATTGACCAGCATGCGGCGCATGAGAAGATATTGTTTGAACAGACGATGAAGCGTATCCGCGATAAGGAGATGTTGACCCAGCAGATTGCGCCGCCTTATATTGCAAGCCTTTCCATTCGTGAGGAGGAGGTGTTAAAGGAGCAGGGAGAGGTGCTTAGGCATCTTGGGTTTGAATTTGAGCATTTCGGCGGCAGAGATTATAAGGTGACAGGAGTTCCTACGGATTTATGCGGACTCACCGGTGGAGAGCTGTTTTTACAGCTTTTGGATGAACTGGTAGCGGAAAAGCTCCACGGCAGCCCGGAACTGTTAGTGGAAAAGGTGGCATCCATGTCCTGTAAGGCAGCAGTGAAAGGAAATCAGGTACTTTCCGAGCCGGAAGCAAAGGCAATGATTGACCTGCTTTTAACTTTGGATAACCCGTATCATTGTCCGCACGGACGGCCGACTACGATTTCTATGTCAAAGCAGGAGATAGAGAAGAAGTTTAAGCGGATTGTATAAGTGTAAAAAATTTATAGCTTATAGAAAATAGAAAGTGATGGTTTTTTTGTGAAAAGATAGGAGGGGCAGAATGAACGAAATCATTCAAATTAACGGGAACACGTGGAGAATCGAGGATGGCGGCGTTCGTATGTTTTTATTGGCAGGAACAAAGGAAGCGCTGCTCATTGACACCGGAATGCAGACACCGAACGCAAAGGAGATTGCGGAGAGTATTACGAACCTTCCTGTGAAGTTGATTAATACACATGCGGATTCTGACCACATATCCGGTAATGAAGCCTTTGAAAGCTTTTATATGCATCCGAAGGAAGAAGAAAACTATCGTTTTCGTGGTAAAAAGGGTACAATTATTCCGGTTAGGCAAGGAGATGTCATTGATTTAGGGGATAGACCTCTGGAGATTATTGATATTCCTGGACATACACCGGGAAGCATTGCAATATTGGATATAAATAACAGAGTTTTAATTGGTGGAGATTCCATACAGGACGGGCGGATTTTTATGTTTGGAACTCATCGTAATATACAGAATTATATTGTCAGTCTGGAAAAGCTTTCTGATTATGGGGGACGGTTTGATACGGTATATGCGTCACATGGTACGGTGGCTGTGGAACCAAGCCTTATCCCGAAGCTGATTGAGGGGGCAAAGCAGATTCTCGCCGGTCAGGAAGAGGGAAAAACGGTGGATTTATTTGGAAAGCCGGTGCTTTTGTATCAGTTTGATTATGCCGGTTTTTTATGCCCGGTGCGGTAGAGTGACCAAGGAATGTATGCATTTGTGAGATGATGATGAACTTGTTGGTGTTCTTCGCGCAGTTGGAGATGGGGCAACAATCCCATTGAGATTAAAGGAGGGTATAAAGATACATATGAGCAATACAATTATATTCAATCCCGAATTTAATATTAACTTACTTATTCCGTCAGAGTATTTTTTTTTTGATGCTGAAGGAAATGAATTGAACGAAAGATTCCAGTTTGTTGGAAAGCAGAAGCGTGTGTAAAATCGGAATTTTCATGGCAGCATTGATAATTGTGTATGCTAAGGAAGCACTGATTAATTCAGTGCTTCCTTAGAAGCCTCCGGCGGATCGCACGAATTTGCAGTAGAAATTGTAGCTTCGCTACGCAAATTCGGCGTGGAAACGCTTTAATCAGCGTTTCCCTAAGTAAAATTCACTTCATTTGAACTGATATATAAAGGAGAAATAAAAGATGACTGAAAAAGAAAAAATGATAGCGGGAAAAATATATGACCCTTCCGACAAAGAACTTGTGGCACTTAGAACAAAAGCTCATAGGCTTAGTAAAGAATACAACGAGCTCCTTGAAACAGATGAAAGGCGTGCAGAAATTATAAAGGAGCTTGGGATAGCCGGGGATTCCTTTTATTTTCAAGGACCTGTTCAATTCGATTATGGTTGCTTCACATCCATAGGAACAAATTCCTATGCAAATTTCAATTTTACTTGTGTTGACTGTTGCCCTGTGACAATTGGCGAAAATGTATTTTTTGGTCCTAATGTTTCGCTTCTTACGCCAATACATCCGCTTCGTTGGCAGGACAGAAATCAATATGTAAAGCAGGATGGCACTCCTACCGATAAAGAATATGCCAAACCAATTACTATTGGCAACAACTGCTGGATTGCAGGAAATGTCACTATATGCGGAGGAGTTACTATCGGTGATGGTTGTGTTATCGGTGCGGGAAGTGTAGTTACAAGAGATATTCCACCAAATTCGCTTGCAGTAGGAGTGCCATGCCATGTAGTTCGTGAAATAACAGAAGCCGATTCATTGGAGAATCATCCTGAACTATTCTGAGATAGAACACCTCGGCACAGCAAACTTTCAACTTCCACTTTGTCGGACAGATACGCTATTTAGCAAATCGGAAGTTTATTGAATAAACAAAGGAGTTATTATATGGCAAAGGTAGGTTCATCAATTAAAATCGGAGCACACACGTTACATAACAGAATCACGTTTGCTCCTACCGTAAAGTTTGATTTTACGGATGATTCGGGGAAGGCAAACGAAAGGCTGATTTCACATTATACGGAGCGTGCAAAGGGAGGCTGCGGTCTGATTTGCGTGGAAGCAACTGCGGTGACACCGGGCGGACGCTTTTGTAAGACACATATGGGACTTTGGAATGACGAACAGATGGAAGGGCATAAGGAAATAACCGCAGGGTGTCATGAATACGGTGCTGTTGTTCTGATACAGCTGAATCATACGGGTTACACCGCAAATCCGGAATGCGGTCCGGCAATCGGCCCGTCTGCCGTAAAGAGAAACGGGATAAATGGAGAATATACAACGATTGCAATGAGTATTCCGGAAATCCATGAAATGCAGCAGGCATTTGTCGATGCGGCGGTTCGGGCAAAGACGGCAGGATATGACGGAGTACAGCTTCACGGCTGTCATGGGTATCTGATGAATCAGTTTATGGCACCGTCTGCAAATCTGCGTGAGGACGAATACGGAGGAAGTGCGGAAAACAGAGCAAGGTTTTGCTGTGAAATCATCCGAAGGATACGTGAGCTTTGCGGAAAAGATTTTTTGATTTCCGTACGAACCTCAGGGTATGACAATGATTTGGCAGATGCAGTTGCAGTGGCAGAGGAATATGTAAAGGCAGGGTGTGATTATTTGCAGGTATCCTCCGGCATTTCTTCTTTAGAGAGTCTTCCGGCGTTTCACGATACCCGAGTTTCGGATATTCAGAGTCTCGGTGCCTATTTTCATGAGCATTTTGCGGGACGTGTACCGGTATCCTGCGTTGGCGGACTCACGGAGCCGGGGCAGATTCGGTACTTGCTTGAAAACGACTACGTAGATACGGTGGATGTTGCACGTGCCATCCTGGCGGATCCGGATTTTGCCAATGCTGTTATTTCCGGTAGTGAATATGTGAAATGCTATGGATGCAAGGCGTGTCAGTACGGACCGTTTATGCCGCATACATGTCCGGCGGAGAGGAAAAGAAAAAAATGAATTCGGACGCATGGGGACAAAGAGTAGTCGAAAAAGCTCTGGAATATGCAGATTTTCAATGGGTTGCCACCGAAGCGAATGTGATGCACGGTGTGGATGAAGACGGACATTTCGTGGATACACCGGATGTGACGTGGAAGGGTGAGGTGCTTGCCTGCGGCTGGTGGAAGGTGAATGAAACCAACGTGGGGATTCCTTACGGCTGGGGAAATGCGTCTACATTAGAAGACTTTGAAAAGGGACTCGCAGAAGGGAAG
>JAQXOR010000126.1 GCA_029099805.1 Lachnospiraceae bacterium | reverse complement strand
GAACAAAGAATCTCGCTTGCGAGATTCTCCGCCTGCAGCGGGTCGCTTCAAGCGGCTGCTTATTTATCTGAAAAATACTCTTCCTTTAATATTCCGTAGCACAATCTGTCATACTTGTTACCGTTCAGATAAACCGCCTTTCTCTCACGGCCCTCCAATAAGAATCCGCATCGTGCAAGCATCTTCTGCGCACCCGCATTGATTTCCAGAGTATTTGCCGTAATCCGTTCCATTCCCAAATAACGAAATCCGTAATCAACCATAAGACCAACCGCTTCCCGCCCGTATCCTTTTGCACGGTACTCGATTTTCGCAATTCCGATTCCCACGGAACACTTTCGATTCACCCGGTCGATATCCTGAAGCGCCACATCCCCAATCACCGTTCCGTCATTCAGAAAAATCCCAAGACGCACATTTTGATTGCCCTGCAGCCTCTGTATTTCGTCAAACCAACCATCCGCTTTTTCATCCGAATGTCCGATATTGAACTCCTCTGTCGGATGTGCAAAATCATACTCAAAATCATTCCACAGAGTCTTACAGTCTTTTCTTTCCAACATTGCCAGATAGACATTCTTTCCCTGTAATTTCATAACCTGCCTCCAATAAAACATCATCGCTGTTCATCCACATTTTACTACAAAAAAAGCTCCGAACCTCTCGTTATGCTTCGATTTTCTCTGTCGTAAGTGTATGCATAATAACATCCGCGACCTTCGCCCTGCTTGCCTTTACATAATCCGCAACAGAAAGCTTTAACTGTAATCCCGGCCTGCCGCCGCTGACATGCAGGTACAAAATTCCCTTCACAGAGGCGTCAACCACCGTCGGAAACGCCTTTTTCATGCCGATGGCGGTACATCCGCCGCGCACATAGCCTGTCACCGGTGTCAGCTCCTTTAACGGCAGAAGTTCCAAGGCTTTTTCATTTACCGCTCTTGCCGCTGCCTTTAAATCCAGCTCAGCTTCAATCGGAATCACAAACACATAGTAAGCCTTGCTCTTTGCAACTGTCACTAACGTCTTATACACCAGCTCATGGGAAAGCCCAAGCTTATCCGCTGTCGTCACGCCGTCCACAAACTCGTCACATTCATACGCCTGCATCTCATACGGTATCTTTAATGAATCCAGAATACGCATTGCATTTGTCTTTGCTGTCTTTTCCTTTGCCATGGCAAAATCACTTTCCTTTTTCGTTTTCCCTGTTATATAATTTCATACTCAAACATCTCATACTTTAACTTTGTACCAACATCTATTTCAGCCGGCAACAGCGCACGTGCCACGAGCTTTTTATCCGTCGCTTCTATGTCCGTGCGCACCAGATGCGCATAATCACCGTCAATACTGTCCACAATGTAATAATAGGTCTCCATCCGTCTTTCTCCTTACTCCTTGCGTCAGCCCCTGCTTACCCCTTATCTTTTAAATGACTTCATCTGCTCCGGAAACGCTTTCTCCACATAAGCATGCTCTGTCATACCGACACATTCAAATCCTTCAAAATCCAGCTCGATAATATACGGCATCCAGTCAACAATACGCAGAAAATCGTCGCACCCAAACTTCGGATTGTAGTAATTTAAAATTGAACTGAGTGCCGTACCGTGCGTCCCGATGACAATATTCTTTCCTTCGTTCGCCTCTAAAATCTCCCGAAGTGCCGCAACATTACGCTCCTGCACCATCCTTATCGTCCATCCGCCGTCAGCGGTCTCGTTCTGTCATCTTCATGGGCATACTGCGGCTCTGCATGTCGTACAAAGTATACTTTTGTCATTTTCATCCCTGTATTACTCCTTCTCACCAACGGTATCTCAATTCTTCCTGTATTCCTGCAATAACTCCTCCGCCAAATACATATCGCTCATACAATGCAAATCCGATACTCCCTTTTTCACAAGGCGATACGTTTCGGAACCATAAAAAAAAGCCAGTGCTTCATCCTTTGTAATCTCTGCCAGTTCCGCAAACAAACCGACTACTCTGGCGTATTTCATCTGTAACAACGTAGGATTTGCATTCATAGCCTCTCCCCTCTCTCAAATCGAAGGCACGCATCTATTACCTTTTGTGTACGAAACACAATCTGCATATTCGGTCTTTCATAACGCAGCCTTTTGATTGCCTCACCTTTATCAATAAGCCCATCAAAAAATAATTCTACTGTATTAAACACTTTATCATTGGCAACACCGCCCATTACAATATCATAGTCCGATGTATCCTCACCGCGCCTGCAATTCAAAATAAAGTCCAACCATTCCTCCGAGTAAGACTCGAACTTCAAAATCTTATATTCTTTCAGCTTCTCTTCCGCAAACCGATACACGGAAACAACTGCATCCTGCCCTCTGTCTTTGAACTTTTTACACCACTTCTCTGCCTGCTCCCGCAGCGGTGTTGTATAAAACCCCTGTCCAAAATCAACATTTCTTCTGGAATGCAAAATATCCGGTCTTATAACCTCCGTATAAGAGCCATGATAAAGAATCATACCTCTACTCCCCTCTCTTTCATCACCGTCAGAATATCATCCACAATATAATCTTTCCCTTGTGTATGAAGTATATCAAAGCAAGGGATAATATACCTGTTTAAAATGTCACTTTTCACCGTAAAAGCCTCATACACCCGTTCAGCCCCAACACCCAGATAACTTGCAACATTTTCTATACAGAAAATTGCAAATTCTAATTCTCTATCAGTTTGAATCGTGCTGCTCTTTTTCTTTGTCATAGTAACCCCTCTGTTCCCGGTAAACTACTCAAAACATTCTTCTCTCGTTTCTCCTTTGATTCTAACACTGACCTGTTGGAAAGTCAATCTTTTGCCTGCCGCACAGTTCGTGCGACAGCTCCTTTCTTACCGTTTCCCATTCACCCGGTCAATCACATAATCCCCTGCCCTCCCTTCATCCGCTTTCGAAGCAGTTCCTCATCACAGGTAAGCGCAAGACATTTAATCTCTGGAAAAAAACGTCTGCAATAGACCTGATTCAGCTTGTCCATTCTGAAACCTTCTTATCCCATCTGTACCAATCCCAATATCAGCAGGTGCACCGGATAAAATCCGTAATATAAATACTTTAGCGTCTTGTTATACGGTCCCTGCTTTCCCCGGTACAACCAAATTGGGAGAAGCGCAAACAACGCAAACAACTGCCGCTCAATAAAATACGTATGTCCGAGCAGGTCAACACTATAACAAAAGCCGCTTAAGAGCTCAGCATTGATATAGAAAAGACATAGGAGCTGTCCGAGAAAGTGCCACCATTTTCTTCCACGGAAGAAATAGAACACGAGTACCGTCAACACTCCGCCGCAGTTATAATCTACAAAAGTCACAAGGCCAAGTATATATGCCAGACATACCGTACCTGCACCTACGATAATCCGTAGCCAGAGGGTTTTCTTCTTTCTTGCCAATTCATTCAGCCAGATTAAAAAAATACCAATCAAAAATGTCCAAAGCACATTCTGATGCAACGGATAAAACAGGCTGCTTCCCATTACAAGGTTAAACGGAATCTCAGAAAGCACCGCAAACAAAAAAAGCCTGCCCACATACTTTTTTAAAGAACGGGTATGAAAATACCCTTCCACTATCATAAATGCAAAGATTGGAAATGCAATTCGTCCGACGCATGTCATCCAGTCATTTCCCGGTATCACCGTTGCCCAAAGATGGTCACACAGCATGAACACCATCGCCAGAACATGTAATGTCATTGATGAAATCTCTAATCCAGCCTTATTCTTCACCTTTCCTACCTCCAAACCATTTTAACATACATAAGAAGTATATCATATTATCGGCAAATTATCTACACTAGCCGTCCAATCCCTAATACCTAATACCGAATTACATAGTAAATAACATACACCCAGTTCAGCAGTCCGTGGACAATTGCCCATCCAATGGACTGCCACTTCGAATAAGAAAGCACCACTGCCAGAGCAACACCTACCGCTGCGCCAATATCGATTCCTTTTTCTGTTGTCTTTTCAATCACAACCTTTGACTCTTTATGTGCTGCGTTTCCGTAAATCAACTCCTCCACCGGTACTCCAAACACTTCTGCCATAGCAGATAAAGTTTCCACATCCGGCTGTGTCTTTCCGGTTTCCCATAGTTAAGGTTATTGTTTCCCCTGCGTACCGCAATCCCGGCACGCAGGGAGTTCCGTTTAATCAATCTTTCCGATAAAGCGATAGTAGATGTCTACCTTTTGTTTCCGACAGCCATCCGGGCTTTTTACGGCTTCATGCACCACGATTTTCTCAATCAGGGTGTTTAAAAGCTCGGTGGTCAGTTCCGTGGGACTGGCATACTGCTTAATCAGTTCTACCCATTTCCCAGCATCACTTTCCGTCTGCTCCATGGAGCTTAAGGCTTCCTGCAATTCCCGGATTTTTGTTTCCAGTTCCCGTTGCTCCGTCTGAAACCGTTCCGAAAGCATGGTAAAGTTGTATTCGGTTATCTTTCCCAAAGACCAGTCCTCATACAGCTTTGTAAACAACCCGTCTACCTCGGATTTTCTCTTTGTGGCTCTTTTCAGTTCCACGGCTCTCTGTTTCTTTGCGGCACTGCGTTCCTTGTTTCCGGCGTTTGACAACTGCTGTAACAGCTTTTCATCATCCCGGTGCACCTGCTCCGACCAGTATTGCAGTCTGGAAAGCACATATCCGTAAAGCACATCATAGCGGATGTAGTGCATGGAGCATTGTCCCAGTCCCTGTCCGTTTTTCTTGCAGTGGTAGTAGCCGTAAGGTGTTTTGTTCTGCCGGTTTTCTGCATAAGAAAGCGTCCATCCGCAGTCAGCACACTTGATAAGTCCGGCAAATATCTGGGTCTGACCGTTTTTGCATACCCTCCGGCGACCGGCTATCTGCTCCTGTACCTGTAAAAACATTTCCTTTGTGATGATGGCTTCGTGGGTATTTTCTACCCGGAACCATTCCGACTCGGGCTTCCGTACCACCTTCTTGTTTTTAAAGGATACGGTGGACTGGCGGTTATGCACGCTGTTCCCGATGTAGTTTTCATCTTTTAAGATACTCTTTACCTGTGATATCGTCCACTGATACCGTTTGGATTCGTCTGCTCCCTCAAATACATGGGCAAAAGTGCCGTTTCTCCGGAAATTTACCCACGCCGGGGTGGAAACCTTTTCCTCCATCAGTATCCGTGTGATTTTCGCCGCTCCTGCACCGTGCAGGGCAAGCTCAAATATCCTTTCGATAATCCACTTGGTATCCGGATCAATTAAAAGGTGGCCCGTCTGCTCTGGGTCCTTTCGATACCCTAAAGGTGCATAGGCTCCGTAATGGGCGTCGTTTGCAAACCGGGTGCGGAAGGCTGCCTTGACCTTCTTGCTTGTCTGTCTGGCATGCATCTCGTTCAGGATGTTTAAAAACGGGGCAAGCTCATTGTCGCCGTTTAAGGTGTCCACGTTGTCATTGATGGCAATGTAACGGACTCCCTTACTTGGGAAATAAAGCTCTGTGTACTGCCCGGTCAGAATGTAGTTTCTGCCAAGTCGTGACAAATCCTTTGTCACAACACAGTTGATTCTGCCATCCTCAATGTCATCAATCATCCGTTGGAACTCCGGGCGGTCAAAGTTGGTGCCGGACCATCCGTCATCAATGTATTCACCCACCACGTTCAGACCGTGTTCGTAGGCGTATTCCCGGAGCATCATCCGTTGGGTGCGGATACTTCCGCTTTCTCCCTGAAGCTCATCGTCCCGGCTCAGACGAAGGTAAAGTGCCGTGTTATAAATAGTTGTATTGTTTGGTTGTTTCATCAAAATCCTCCTTTTTGAAACAACCCACGCTTACAATACTGCCTGTAAAAATATTATAGCGTAAGCATGGGTGATAATCAATGTATTTAAGCAGAAATCTTACCTTCCGCAGTGTATAGCATGGCTATTTGCGAATAGCACCGAAAGTGTATATGTGGATAGTGCAAAATAGGAAAGCGTCTGAAAAACATTGCAGACGAATTGAAGAGTACTCACCTAAAACCGGAACAGTGAGACTTTTACGTTTGACAGAGAAGCAATATAATAATATATATTTGGTAACAGGAGAAGCAGATTATCAAGAAAAAGTAGTTGGCACAAACAGTCATATTCTGTTATAATGAGAATTGTAACAGACTAATTATCTATATTTGGGGAGTTAATAAAACTTTGTACTAAATATAGTGGTTGAATGACCCGCCAAAAATGGTGCATCGTTCAACAGAATTTTATGAATAGAAACATAGTTTAGAAACGAGTTATGATGACCCAGTTTCTATGAAGTGATGAAGGGATGGAAAATGATATGAGTTATAATGTAGCTTTTTGCTGTGATGATAATTATGTTGTACCGGCATGTATTGCTTTGGAATCCATGTTAAAAAATAATATTAATATATCAAAGGATATGATTTTTTACACATTTTCGGACGGATTATGCGAAGAAAGCAAAATCAAATTACAAAAGATAGTAGAAGCCTATAATAGTCAGTTGCATTTTGTTGATTTCCCTGCCGATTTAATAAGTATAATTAATAATATCCCTATATATGTAAATCACATAACATCGGTCTCATTTTACCGATTGTTTTTACCTTATGTTATTAATACAGTTGATATATGCCTATATGTGGATTGTGATATTCTGGTTAGAGGAAGTGTATTACCATTATTTGAAATGAATACAAAAGACTGTTGCATAATGGGAGCATATGATGATGCTGCAGGATATTATGCAAAAAGACTTGGAGTTTCTACATATTGTAATACCGGCGTTCTGCTTATGAATTTTAAAGAAATAAGAAAACATTATCCCTTAGAAAGTTTTATTTCATTGTTATTAGAAGCCCTGTCTAATAATGTTTTCTTAATGGGTGATCAAGATATTATCAACCTGTTATTTAAAGATTCCTTGTCTATATTTCCGAATGAGTACAATTACCAAAAACATTTGAAAAAAATTAAGACAATGTTATTTCATCGGAAATCAATTAAAAATGCTGTTATAGCACATTTTATTACGCATGATAAGGCATGGAATCCAACACATTTCTATCCATATACTTTTGAATATTATAAATATCTTAAAAAATATATATTGAAAAAAGACAAATTACTATATTGGATGGGTAAACCATTAGGAGTAGTTTTACACTCTATAGAATATATGTATTACGATGTAAGAAGATTAAAAAATAAGATTATACATAAGAATGCTTAGTTGTAATGTATCATAACTATTATTTTACTTCAAACAAATATACTAATGGAGCAAACAAACCATATGTTGAATGACCCGCCAAAAATGGTGCATCGTTCAACCAAATTACACCCTCTACCTGCTAATCAAAGAGCTTTACTTCTGTAATGACACGGGCACAGAGATAGTGTCAATAGTTTTTCGCAAATTAGTTTTCAGCCGCTTGGTAGCCGGTAGTTAGCCGACTATGATATCAGACAACGGATCATCCTCCAGTTCCAGTTCGGAGAGGTGATTCATGCTCATGTAACGTTTGCTTCCCCA